>DASVLZ010000199.1:0-4435 GCA_036384615.1 Sediminibacterium sp. | reverse complement strand
TGAAAGCCGGTGTGGCATTAAATCCACATACACCCGTGCATTTGCTGAGTGATATATTACACGATATTGACATGGTACTGGTCATGAGTGTGAACCCCGGCTTCGGCGGGCAGCAATTCATTCCCCACTCACTGGAAAAGATACGCACGCTCAAAAAAATGATCACTGAAAAAAAACTTCCCACACTCATAGAAATAGATGGCGGCGTAACGCTCGCCAACGCTCCTTCCATCGTACATGCAGGTACTGATGTGATCGTAGCCGGCAACACGGTCTTTAGGTCTCCCGATCCGGTGAAGACAATTGCGGAGTTAAAGAGGATAAGTTAATAAGTTGATAGGTAACAGGTATGTTTCATTACGCACAACGATGCGGTCCGGAATGCTGCGATCTCCATCAATAAAACTGGATTACCCATAACAAGGGTTGCCCCTCCGGGGCAATGAAAAAACCACACGCATTTGTATGGCTACAAAGCGGCGGTCCCTACGGGACCATAGACGGAGTATTGGGGCACAGTCTTTTGTCGGCAAGAGCCTATAATCGGTCATCGGTCCCGTAGGGACCACCGCTTTGTAGCCCCCCAAAAAAACAAGAATGGATTGGCAGCCCCGTAGGGGTTGCTCCATCGGCCATTCCGGTATTCGTCTATTAAAATCACGCGTATTTCTACTGCTGTAAAGCTTTGGTCTCTACAGGATCAGAATACAGGCAGAGATTAAAATCTCCTCACAGTACCTCGAAGAAGACGGTGAGGCGTGTTATTTTGTCTTGCAACCTATCTGCTTATAAACTTATCCCCTGGCCCCAAAATTGTATCATTCAGTTAATCCACACCTGTGTATAAGAAGTGTTAGGAACCGAATGATAATCAGGATTACATTTGGATAGGATGGGTGGTAAATATGGAACCCTATCAGTGAACCTAAAAAATTGAGAACAGTTTGACAGACACTATCATTAGCCTCGATTCCGTTAATCCCATCGAGTTCTTTGGTGTAAACAACGGAAAACTTGATTTGCTGAAAAAGAAATTCCCATTATTAAAGATCCTTTCCCGCGGGACACAATTAAAACTGAGCGGGGCTCCGGAACAGATCGAAACAGCAAAAGAAAAGATCGACCTCATCATCCAGTACCTGGAAAGAAACGGTCATTTAAGCGAAAACTATTTTGAACAGATACTGGGGGGTGATGATACCGAAACAGTAGACAATTTCGTTGACCGCAACCCCAATGATATCCTGGTGTTCGGCCCCAACGGAAAGACCGTACGTGCCCGCACACAGAACCAGAAGAAAATGGTGCAGGCGGTTGACCGCAATGATATCGTATTTGCCATCGGCCCTGCCGGTACAGGTAAAACCTATACCGCCGTAGCGCTTGCCGTACGCGCACTTAAGAACAAGGTGGTCAAGAAGATCATCCTTACACGCCCTGCCGTGGAAGCCGGTGAAAGCCTGGGCTTCCTGCCGGGTGATCTCAAGGAAAAGATAGATCCTTACCTGCGGCCTTTGTATGATGCGCTGGATGATATGATCCCTGCAGACAAGCTGGGCTATTATATGAGTACCCGCACCATCGAGATCGCCCCGCTGGCATATATGCGCGGACGTACACTGGATAATGCATTCATCATACTTGATGAAGCGCAGAATACGAATGATCTCCAGTTAAAGATGTTCCTCACCCGCATCGGCGCCAATGCCAAAGCGATCATCACAGGCGACCCCACACAGGTTGACCTTCCGCGGAACATGCGCAGCGGCCTCGACAAAGCCAGCCGCATACTGAAGAACATTGACGGCATCTCCCATATCGAACTCACCGAAGAAGACGTAGTCCGCCACCGCCTCGTTAAAGCCATCATCAAGGCCTACGACAAGGAAAAAGAAAAAGAAGACGCGGAGTTTGAGGGGGGGAGAGGGAGGAGGTAAAGAATTGCAGATTGCAGATTGCAGATTGCAGATTTGAATGGTGATCTTACAATTGAGAGATTAGATTCCTTCCTCAATTGTAAAATACCAATCTGTAATCGGCAATTTGCAATCTGCAATTTCTCATTCCCCTAATATCTCATGCCCCAACTTATCCCTCTTCGTTTCCAGGTATTTCCTGTTGTGTTTGTTGGGGTGTATTTCTATGGGAACGATGTCGGTGATCTCGATGCCGTAGCCTTTGAGGCCGGCGCGTTTGCGGGGGTTATTGCTCATGAGCCTGAGGCGGGTGGCACCCAGGTAACGTAATATCTGTGCGCCTACGCCGTAATCCCGCTCGTCCATGCCGAAGCCTAAATGCAGGTTGGCTTCCACTGTATCCATTCCTTCTTCCTGCAGTTTGTATGCGCGCAGTTTGTTGATGAGGCCAATGCCCCTGCCCTCCTGGTTCATATACAGGATCAGCCCCTTGCCTTCTTTTTCCACCATGGCCATGGCAGCATGCAGCTGCTCGCCGCAATCGCAGCGGAAGCTGCCCAGGATATCTCCTGTAAAACAGCTACTGTGCACACGTGTGAGCACAGGCTCGTCTTTTGCCCACTCTCCTTTTATAAGGGCCAGGTGTTCGCCGCCCGTAGTCTTTTCCTTGAAAGCCACCAGCTTGAAATGTCCCCAGCGGGTGGGCATATCTACACGCACCAGTTCTTCAATAAGCGAGTCTGTTTGTAAGCGGTAGTCGATCAGGTCTTTGATAGAGATGATCTTCATGGAAAAGCGCTCCGCCATTTCAAGCAGTTGCGGTAAACGTGCCATGGTGCCGTCTTCCTTCATCACTTCCACCAGTACACCGCCGGGTTGTAATCCCGCGAGGCGGGTAAGGTCTACCGCAGCTTCCGTATGGCCTGTCCTGCGCAGTACGCCGCCGTTCTTGGCGATCAGGGGGAAAATATGTCCGGGCCTTCCCAGGTCCGAAGGCCGGGTTGCCGGGTTCATCAGGGCCTGTACCGTTTTGGCCCGGTCGTGGGCAGATATGCCGGTGGTGATACCCTGGCCGATCAGGTCCACAGAGACCGTGAACGCCGTTTCATGCAGGGAAGTATTGGAGGACACCATCGGTTTCAGTTCCAGCTGCGCACAACGCTCTTCTGTAAGCGCGATGCATATCAATCCCCTCGCCTCCTTGCTCATGAAGTTGATGGTTTCAGGCGTGGTATGCTGTGCGGCGATGATCAGGTCGCCCTCGTTCTCGCGGTCCTCATCGTCTACCACGATCACCATTTTCCCATTACGAATGTCTTCTATTGCTTCCTCAATGCTGTGTAACATAACCAGAAAATTATCTGTCAAAAGTAAGCCGCTACCGGCAGAAATGCTTTTACTCCCGTTTTTTTTACCAATAACGCAAATATTTCACCATACACTATTACGGTAAATACGCTTGTCTGGTTTACCGGCTACTCCTTCCTTCGCATATAAAATTACCATGCGGTCATTATCCATATACCTGCCTGCCGCCCTGGCATGTTTTATTACACCCCCGGCATTATCACAGGCAACAACAGGCGGCATCAGCGGAACGGTGCGTTCTGCCGGCGGTGAAAAGCTGGCAGGGGCTACCGTTCAGTTGCTGCACGAGCCCACAGGCGTTGCAGTGTTTACGCGCACCAACAGTTCCGGCATATATTATTTTGCAGGCCTGGATGCCGGCGGGCCTTACACAGTGCAGGCATCGTTTATCAACCACAGCCTTACGCAAAAGAAAGAGTTGTATGTTCTCTTAGGGGAACCCTTATCCGCAGACCTGCTGCTCGAGCCGTTGTATACAACATTGCAACAGGTAAGTGTGCGCAGCCGGCGGCGGGGTTCGCCATCTGGTATGCATGGCATCAGCGCTGAGGACATGAAAATGATCCCTTCAGCGGGAAGGAGCCTGCATGATTATTTAGCGGGTTTACCGGAAGCGAAACTGGTAGGTGGTAATGAAGGAGCGGTTTCTTTTGCCGGGCAGAACAACCGTTACAACGCATTTTATATTGATGGCGCCGTGAACAATGACCTGTTCGGACTGGCAGCCAGCGGCACAAATGGCGGGCAGGCAGGTGTTGCACCGGTACCGATAGAAGCGCTGGAACAGTTACAGGTTGCTGTTTCACCTTACGATGCTTCTTTGGGCAATTTTACGGGAGCGGCGGTAAATGCTGTTACGAAGTCGGGTACGAACAGATCACAAACTTCCATTTATCATTTTTTCCGCAATACAGCTATGAGCGGGGCATTGCCGGGAGTACCCAAAACCACACAGTACAGGAAACTATATGGCATACGTATACAGGGTGCGCTGGTCCGGAACCGCCTGTTTTATTTCGCCAACCTGGAAGGAGAACGTAATTTTTATGACAGGCCGTTTAACGTGCCGGAGTATACAGGCAACAGCCACACACAGGCTCTTTCCGCACTTGCCGCCAATCTTATTTCCCATTATGGCTATGATGCGGGCG
>DASVLZ010000198.1:0-7270 GCA_036384615.1 Sediminibacterium sp. | reverse complement strand
TCCCTTCTACACTAGGTAATGAAAACCTTGCCTGGGAAAAAACCTATACAACAGATGGAGGCGTGGAGATCGGTTTGTTCAACAGGCTCAACATCACTATCGACCTGTATAAACGCAATACATCCGACCTGGTGTATTCAGTGGCACTGCCTGCTGTTTCGGGATATACTTCACAGCTGCAGAATATAGGCTCAGTAGTGAATACGGGTATTGAAGCGTCTATCAATTATAATATCATCAAATCAAACCGTGTACAGTGGAATATCGACCTGCTGGTTGGCATGAACCGTAACAAGGTGAAAGAGTTGTACAAAGGACAGTCACAGGTAAACGGCAACCAGGTATACAGGCAGGGATATGATATCAATACCTGGTATCTTCCTGTATGGGCAGGTGTAAATCCCAGCAATGGTAATCCTCAATGGGAAATAGCCGATGCTTCAGGCGGTAAAACACTTACCGGCACATACTCTGCAGCCACCTTCCAGACAGGCCCTACCGCCACACCGGATTATTTCGGAGGTATCAACACCAATGTGAGCTATGCAGGATTTTCACTGAGGGTAAGCTCATCCTTCCGTAAGGGTGGCTGGATCTATAATGGCGACAGGGAAACATTCGACAATGACGGCGCCTACCCCACTTACAACAATATGGTACTGGCTGATGGATGGTCAAGGTGGACGCCCACCAACACCAATGCCACACACCCGCTGGCATATTATGGTGGTAACAACAACTCCAACAAACCCTCTACCCGCTATCTCGAAGACGGTTCTTTCTTCCGCATCAGGAATATTACCCTGGGCTATGCTTTCGAGAAAGCGCTGACACAGAAACTGCACATGCGCAATATGCAGGCATTTGTATCGCTGGATAATATGGTCACACTCACCAAATACTCCGGTATGGATCCCGAATCATCTTATCCGCAACCCAAACGTATCCTGTTCGGTCTCTCTATCGGCCTGTAACCATCCATCAACTTAAAATATATTTATATGACAACCCGAATACTATATAAAATCACTGCTTTTTGTGCGCTTGCACTGGCAGTCAGCTGTACCAAGCTGGACAGAAAGCCTTTTGATGCCCTTACCCCTGATGATTTTGCCAGTTCCGATGGAAGCCTCCAGGCTGCCACCAACGGCAACTATGCACGTTTAAAGACCATGGCATTGGGATGGCACAGGGTGATGGAATTCCCCGGCGATAATGTGTCGCTCAGCGGTACCACTACTTCGCACCTGTTTTACCTGTACAATTACCAGCGTATAGCAAACAATTCCTTTGCCACCAGCTTCTGGACCAACTCTTACCAGATCATTGTTTCCTGCAGTAAGATCATCGAGTCTGTGGCAGAAGGCAAGTCAAAAGAAACAGACCAGTTGCTGGGTGAGAACTATTACCTGCGCGCTTACCTGCACTTTACACTGACGAATGTATTCGGTAAGCCATACTCTTATGGCCGCGATAACCTGGGTGTGCCCATCAAACTGGATGGCGACCCCACCAACCAGCCGGCCCGTTCCAAAGTAGGAGAAGTATATGATGCTGTGATGAAAGACCTGGACAAAGCCGAGAGCCTGATGAATACATTCAAATCCAACATCTATGCATCTCCCGAAGCGGCATGGGCGTTGAGGGCAAGGGTATATCTGTATATGGAGCAGAATGCCAAAGCCATAGAGTATGCCAACAAGGTGATCTCTTCAGGAAGGTTCTCATTACTGCCTACATCGCAGTTTGCATTGTATCCTACTTACAAACCTGAAACAAACAAGGAAACCATCTTCTGCAACAAATTTATTCCCGATGCAGATGATCCTTCCAATGGCATTAACAACATAGGATCATTATATGCCGTGATCAATGGTGCAGGTTATGGCGAGATGTATGCTTCCAAGACTTACCTCGACCTGGTGCGTCAGTATCCCATGGATGTGCGCAACAAATTCATCGAGCCTAACTACAATACCAATTCCACCAAGATATGGGCCTTGTATGTAGATAACAATGCCAAATATGTACCTGTGGTGGTGCAGAAAGTAGGCAACGATTACCAGGTGGTATCATCAGGCGCCATGCTCGAGAAGCAGACAAATATCAATGGTGATTATGATTATTTCATTACACCCGCCGGCATGAGCAAACAAAAGGTGATCATTGAACGCGAGATGAACCTCCGCAATGGCTATCCCCAGTTCTTTATCACAAAATGTTCCAGGCAGGAAGGTAAACCGCAGTTGTGGTCGCCCATTGTATCCAGGCTGGCAGAAATGTACCTGATCCGTGCAGAAGCCAATGCCAAACTGGGCAACGGCAAAGAAGCGCTTGATGATGTGAACCTGATCAGGACAAGGGCGGGCATTCCTTCTTACGGCCTGTACAACATCAATGCTTTACCCACAGGCAAAACGGTGCTTGACCTTGTGCTGGAAGAGCGCAGGCTGGAGCTGGCATGGGAAGGCCACAGGAAATTTGATGTATTCAGGAACAAACGGAATATGGACAGGACTTACCCCGGTACGCACCTGGCGGGTAACAACCCCATCAGCGTGATCACGCCGAATGATCCTTTTATAGTGGAGTTCATTCCGCAATCACAGATGCTCAGCCAGCCTAACCTGGTACAGAATCCATAAAAATAGTGCGGCAGCTTTGCTGCATGGAGTGTGATGGTTAAAAGGTGTGCCGGGTGCGGCACACCTTTTTGTTTGAATATGCAGATACAGATTACATGGGAGGAGGTCCTTCGCCGGGAGGAGGTTCCGGCCGCATACCCCCAGGTCCCTGACCGCCGCGCGGTTGCGCCATCATCTGTAATACTTCATGGATGATCTCATCAAATTTCTTTTTCTGTGCTTCATTGCATAATGCCCGCACTTTCTGGAAATGACGGAATGTATACATATCCAGCTGCCGGTCGGGCCATGCTGCTTTCTGCACTGCAGAAGCCAGCGCAGAGTCACTGACCGAGGGCTCTTTCAGCAGGTCAAAAAACGCTTCTTTGGCTTCCCTGTTGGCATCATGCAATTCCCTTACCTGGCGGCGGTGCTCCTGTATCAGGGCCATCAACTGCTCTTTTTGAGATGCATTAAAACCCAGTTCTTTTACAAGAAATACCGCCGCATTACTTCCCCCGCCCGGAAGGGGAGATGGTTGTTTTTTGAAAAGAAAGAAAGCACAGATCGTTGCAATATTCAATGCTACCAGCAGGATGAACGCAGTGGCAAACAATCTTATTTTCCGGGTTTCATTCATGCGTGCCTGGTTTTACAGTGGTAAAAACGGAACTGCCGGTAAGCGAATATTCCTCCGCAAAACCCTGTATACCTGAGACTGCAGATGCAGATTGTGTTTGCTGGTAACGGGTAAATGCCACCACATTCACTATCAGCAGGAGCACAAGTACGGCAAAGGAAAAAGCAGGCCTGCTTACCCAGGCCGGCAATACGGTTTTTGCGTTGTGTAAGCGGCCTTCAATACGGGTATAGAGGAATGCAGGCGCTTCCGCCCGCTTTATGCCGTTGAGGCTGTTGAGGATATCTTCCGTAAACGCATCCTCCTGCTCTTTATGTATCCTGTTGCTCATTCGCTGGAATAATAGGTTGCCAATTGTTTCCTGAGGTTGTCTTTGGCCCGGTGCATCAACGCCTCCACAGCTTTTACGGTGGTGCGCATTACTGCCGCGGTTTCCTCATAACTTAATCCCTCCGTCCTGATCAGTACAAAAGCCGCCCGCTGCGCGTCCGGCAGCTTCTTCATTGCTTTGAACAGGATGGCCGCTTTTTCCCTGTTATCATACTGCACACCCGGGTGGTGAAAATGCGCGGGCTCTTCCTCCCTGTTCTCCTGCCCTGCCCATGGTCTCAGCCAGGCCATTCTCTTCTGCGCCTTTTTTTTCCGTTCAGTATCCAGTGCACGGGTAACCGCGATGCGGTATAACCAGGTAGACAGTTTCGATTCGCCCCGGAAGGAACCTATCGAGCGGTATACCTGTATGAATACTTCCTGGGCAATATCTTCCGCTTCCGCCCTATCCTGCACTATAGACAATACGGTATTGAATACCATATCCTGCCAGGTTCGTACCAGGGTTTTGAAGGCCCCGGCATCCCCCTTTTGCAGCAAACTGATAAAATCCTGTTCGTTCAAGACGCCTGATTGACAGTTAGACGTTACAACCTACAAAAACCTTCGGAAAACCGGTAAAAAGGGGTACAAAACGGGTATGACAACCCAGTGCCCGGCAACGAATCTGCGTTAAAGCTGTGCAAAAGCATAGCAGAACAGGCAACAAGCGGTATTTTAGCCTGGTCTATCGCCTCCAAATGAGAAATGCCTTCTTACCCGTTACACTGACTGCTGCCATCCTGTTAACGCATATGATATCCGGAGCACAGGGATACCAGGCCCTGCACGGATCATCGTTCACAGGGAGCACATCGGTCTTCAACAACCCTGCTTCCATTGCCCATGCCGTTCACCGCTGGGAACTGACGCTGCTATCCGTACAGGCCAAATCAAGTACCAATGCCAGTTACCTGCAGAACGAAAACGGCCAGCGTTATCTCTCCATGTATGATGGTTACCGGAGCAGGTTTGTGCATGCCAATATGGATGCCAGCCTGCTGAACTTCATGTATAAGATCGATGAAAAGCAGGCGGTGGCTGTCAATTTCCGGATCCGCAATTATGTGCATTCCAAAACGCTTCCCTTCAATTATGTTGATTCTACCGTACACAGTATAAATGATTTCCTGATCGCCAACCGCACCACAGCTTTCCTCGAAGGTTTCGCAACCACGGCCGGGTGGGTGGAAGCGGATTTCAGTTATGCGCGGGTGCTCAGCCGTACATCCCGTTCACAGCTCAGCGGAGGCATCACATTACAGGTCATGAAAAATATTTCGGGAGGCTTTGCCAGGCTCAACAAATTCAGTTTCCTGGAACAAAAGAGCGGCAGCGATACCGCCTACACGTTTACTAATGGCAGCGGCTCATTTGCCTATTCGGAAAGCCTGGATGCGGAAACGCCTAAAGAAGCATGGAAGCAGTCACCGCTCTCACTCGGCCTGAGCATGGGTATCGAATACCTGATCTATGATGATGAGGACGAAAAAGGCCCGCTCAATTATAGCTGGAAGATCGGCGCCGGCCTGATGGACCTCGGCAGCCATAGCTTTACGCCCAGTCCCAATTCGCGCCATTTTTCTGATCCAAAGCAGAGTATCACGGATGCCGATGTAGACAATAAAATTTCCGGCGCCGCAGATGCGGAGGGTGTGGCAGATTCAGTAGCCACACTTTTCAACAACACATCCGTTATCACCGAGCGTTTTTCCATCAGCCAGCCAACAAGGCTCGTGCTGAATATTGATAAAAGGATTGCCGGCAATTTTTATGTGAATGGCGACCTGAGCATGAATTTCTATTCCACATCCAGCTATACAAAATTCCGTATCCGCGAGCTCAATATGCTCACTATTACACCGCGATGGGAAACCATGGTATTGGGTGCATACCTGCCTGTACAGTATAATACACAGGGACAATTATGGGTTGGGGCGGCCCTGAAGCTGGGACCACTTACATTCGGTATTCATGACCTGGGATTGCTGCTTAAAAAAACACCCAAGCCCAATGGAGGTGGTTACCTGCTGCTTTCCATACATCCGTTCAGCAAGGCAAAAGAGATCACCAGGTTCGACTGCCGGTAAACACCTGTTATGCAATTCCGATTATACCTTCTTACAGATACCGATGGTCTTTCCCGTTACCCGTATGTGGGCATCAGTACAGATACCCCGCGCATTGTGCAGATAGCGGAAAGCCATATCAAGATACTCGACCGCGCTGATGCGGATTTCCTCGAAGCAGAGTATACCCCTACCTCCCGCAGCATATCTTTTGATATGCCGGATTTCGACAGGTATGTGGTTGCATACATCCATATACCGGAATACAGTATCCTTATTTATTTCAATGAATACCGGCATATGGTGCTCAACTATCTCTCGCCGAATAATGAGAGCAGGAAAGACTATGATATTTTTGACGGCTATCCTGAGCCGAGGGCAAGACAACTGGTGGCTGCATTATATCCTATAGCGCTCTCCGTCAGGGACCAGGTTTTTGAAGAGGAATGATATCATCCTTACAAAAAAACCGGAAGCCCGATAACGGGCTCCGGCTTTTACGGTGTACATGTTTATAAAACGATTTGTCTTCAGCAACCCGGGCTGCTACCTTAGTTCTTCAGCCTGGTAACCAGCTCATCGAGAAATCCATCATACTTTTTGAGTATCCTGTTATAAGGCCTGAACTGTTCATCTGCATTATAACTGGTAGAGGAGCGGCCGGATGCTTCTGAAACGAATTTTACTTTGTAAACAAGCGGCTTTTCAGAGGATTGCTTAATGATGAGTCTGATGCGCACAGTATTCGCCTTGAAGTTCATACCCACCCAGGATGTACGCAGGTAGCCTGCTTTTTCATCGCTGTTCTCGAGCACATCAAACTTGTCGAGCACAGTGCTTACGATCTGCTTCCATGCATCTTCTTTTGATTTGCCGGGGTTCACATTTACCTGTATTTCCGTATTGGCAATATTGGATTCGATGGAAGAAGTATAGGATTCATCTTCCTGCAATTGTATATAATCGGTGTTAGGAGGATCAGGCATACCTTTCTTATTACAATAGGTACGGGTTTCGCCGATATAACCTTCCATTTTTACTTCTACCGTAGTACATGTGTTCTTGGATATTTTGATCTCTACCTTACCGGTACCCATCTGTACTCCATTAACATATATCCTGGCGGTCTGTGGTGATGAGGTGATCGTTACTTTTTCCGCAGCCTGCACATTGGCAGTAAATACAAATAAGGCCACCAAGCCTGCCATAACAGGGAACCATTGTTTGAGACGTGTCATAATGTTGAGGATTTTGAGAACAAAAAATACTGTGAACGGACCCGGTTTCCGGCATCCCTAAATCGGGTTCAAATTATAGGAAGGGCTGCCTATGGGCAATACCTATTAATAGGTATTCTGCGGGCTTGCGCGCGAATGAAAGAGGGTTCCGGAGTGGATGACACCCGGTTTAAGTATCAAATCAGGGAATATCAGATCAGGAAAACAATAATACGTCCGGTTTTGATAAAATGCGCAATCGTTTTGCCACCGGTTCACAAATTTTTGCTGCTTTATCTGTGTTACATTGTGTATTAGTGGCTTTTGCGAACTGATAAACTACCAAAAACA
>DASVLZ010000197.1:0-4489 GCA_036384615.1 Sediminibacterium sp. | reverse complement strand
CATATTGCTGGTACAGGTGCACATAATTATTACAAATGGTCACATCTATAAAGGTGGGTACCGTGGTAGGATTTTTACGCATGTATTGCACAGCTTTTTCCACGAATTCATGGCGTTTGCTGTTCAGTTTGAACATGCTGCGGCGCTCGCTGGGCTTCAGTGTTACATTGTTGGGGATCATGTTGCGTACGGCAGCTATGTTCTGTTTAATAGACATAAGCTCAGACGCAACAAAGCTTCTGAATGGGTGCATACAGTTAGTTTGTTTGGTATAAAACTCTTCCGAATTAGAAAATATCTATTTCATATCCGGAAACGCTTTGAAAATCAATGTACTTATTTTTCCCGATACGCTCTCATTAAAATCTGATAAGAATGCTTTTTTTGGCGCTCAGCGCAATTTTACCTGGTACCCGGGCGTTTATAAAAACGCATTAACCCCAACCGATAAGAGATGAAGGCAAAATTTTACTTTTTAGTGGCAGCACTCCCCTTTGTGCTGTTTTCCTGTGTGAGTACCAAGAAATTAGATGCTGAAAAAGCCAAATATGCCGAACTGAGCGGCAATTACCTGGCGCAGCAGGACAAATTGCGTGACGCCCAGGATGAGATCAAGCGTTTACAGGCACTTCTTGACAAAGCCAACAGTCAGTTGAAGGACCAGAAAGCCAGTTCTGATGCCACCATAGCCGATCTGAACAAACAGATCGATTACCTGAAACAGAACAACAGCACCGTTCTTACCCAGCTGAAAGACCTGTCTGTGGTTACCGGCGCGCAGGCCGAAAGCATCAAGAAATCGCTCGAGAACATAGGCGCAAAAGACATGTATATCAAAGACCTCCAGGGCTCCATTGCACGTAAGGATTCCCTGAATATGGCCCTTGTAATGAACCTGAAAGGTGCTATCGGCAACCTGGATGATAAGGATATCAATATCAAGGTAGATAAAGGCGTGGTATACGTTGATATATCAGATAAACTGTTGTTCAAGAGCGGCAGCTACGATGTTACAGACCGGGCAAAAGAAGTATTGGGCAAAGTGGCCAAGGTATTGAACAACCAGCCCGAGATAGAGTTCATGGTGGAAGGTCATACAGATTCCGTTCCCATCAAAAGCACGGGCATACAGGATAACTGGGACCTGAGTGTGAAACGCGCAACCACGGTGGTACGTATTCTCCAGAATACTTATGGTGTGGATCCCAAACGCATGACCGCCGCGGGTCGCAGCCAGTACCTGCCTATAGCAGATAACAACACTGCAGAAGGCCGCTCCACCAACCGCCGCACACGTATTGTAATACTCCCGCAGCTCGACCAGTTCTTCAAACTGCTGGAAACAAAATAAACCACCCGGAACCCGGCGTTGATACCTGACCGCAACGGCATATGGAAGGATAGTCAATAATATTGGCCCTTTCATATGCCGTTTTGTATTTGGCATATCACCTGCATTTTACCATTGCAGGTCTGCCGCGCCGTTTACCTGATTTTATTTATTTTGTGACCCACACTGCTGTTGCTTCAGCATCCATGTTTCAACCATCCACTGCCATATCAAATCAAACCCAGGCTGAATATCCGCAGGAAACGGTATATGCCCTGGTTGAAAAGATGGCACAACTTCATCCCGGTAAAGAAGCAGTAAGGTTTGAGAACAGAACACTCAGCTACGGCGAGCTGGATATTATTTCAGGAAAGATCGCTTCCTTACTGGTACATGAAGGCATACAGCCCGGCGACAGGATCGGTTTGCTGATAGACCGTTCTGAAATGCTTCCCGTATGGCTGCTGGGCATTCTCAAAACCAGCGCAGCCTATATACCCCTCGATCCCGATTACCCCGCAAACCGCATTACTTATATGCTGGAAAATGCCGGGGCGGCATTGCTGATCACGCAAAAAAAATACAGTGGTATATTCAATAAGCCGGTGCGTGAAATATGTGCGGAGGAAGTGTATGATACGATACCTCAGCTCACCAACGATCAGCAGGTAAGGCGCGGGGCTCCTCATGACCTGGCATATATCCTGTATACATCCGGCTCTACCGGGAAGCCCAAAGGCGTGATGGTGGAACACCGTAGCGTGGTAAACCTATTGTGGCACCTGCATATAACAGGTATCTTCTCGGCAGCAGACAGCTTGCTGGCTATTACCACCATTTCATTTGATATTGCCGTACTGGAAATGTTCCTTCCACTGATAGCAGGCGGCAGGCTGGTGGTTACAGATAATAAGGTGAGCCGCGATGGCAATGCTTTGCTGCAACTGCTGCAAAAAGAACAGATCAGCATTATGCAGGCAACGCCCGTTACCTGGAAGATCATGCTGGCTGTGGGCTGGCAGGAGCCGCTGCCATTAACCATACTATGTTGCGGCGAACCTTTGCCGATGGATCTTGCCAAAAAGTTATTGCTGCGTTGTGCGCGGCTGTATAATTATTACGGCCCTACTGAAACCACCATTTATTCTACCGGCACCCGTATCACGGCGCAGGATACTGTTATCACCATCGGCCGCCCGGTAGCCAATACGCAGGTGTATATCCTGGATGAACATATGCAGGAGGTTGCATTAGGAGAAGAAGGAGAATTATATATAGGAGGTGATGGCGTTGCGCGTGGATATATGAACCGTCCCGATCTTACCGCGGAGCGATTTACAGACAGTGCACACGGAAAACTTTTCAGGACCGGGGATCTCGGCAAATGGATGGAAGACGGTAATATTTATCTTTTTGGCCGTGCGGACCACCAGATCAAAATACGCGGCTTCCGCATTGAGCCGGGCGAGATAGAAGCCTGCCTGCTGGCCCAGCCGGGCATCAGGGATGCCGTGGTGATTGCCCGGGAAGATATCCCCGGCAATAAAATACTGGTTGCCTACATCATACCCCTGCATGGCGGGGAAGAGCAGGTGGCAGGCTGGAGAAAAATGCTGCAGCAAAGCCTGCCGGATTATATGGTGCCGCACGAATATGTGCTGCTCGGTCAGTTTCCGCTTACACCCAATGGTAAAACAGACCGCAAAGCGCTTCCCCGCCCTGTAAAAAAATCTGCTGACAATGATGCGCATGTATATACCAACACTGAAAAAATGGTAGCCGGTATATGGAAGGAAACATTGGAAACCGATACTATTGGCATTGACGATGATTTTTTTGATGCCGGCGGCCACTCACTGACCGCGGTGGAGATCATGTGCAGGCTGGAAGAAACCACCGGCAAACGCTTACCGATAGCCGCCCTCTTCGAGGCGCCTACCATCCGTCTTTTAAGCAGGTTCATTGAATCGGAAGATGCACATACTGCATGGCAATCGCTGGTGCCTGTAAAAACATCAGGCAATAAACCGCCTTTATATATTGTACATGGTGATGGCTTGAATGTGATGGTGTTTAACTCCATGGCGCGAAACCTTGATCCTTCACAACCGGTATTCGGTCTGCAGCCGAAAGGAATGAGCGGGCTGGACGAACCCGATGAAAGCATCGAGGAAATGGCCGCTTATTATATATCGCTCATCACGGCCAACCATCCGCAGGGTCCTTACCTGCTTGCCGGCTATTCATTCGGGGGTATCGTTGCTTTTGAAATGGCCAAGCAGTTCAGGCAGAGCGGGCATACGGTAAGCATGCTGGCCATGTTCGATACCAACGTAGGCAATATCAACTATACAGATTCGCGCCGTGGCCGGTTATGGCAGAAGATACGGTTACAGGTGCCCAAAATGCTGTTCATTGCCCGCTCGCTCACCAGGTATCCGAAAGATGTGATCCGTTACCAGGCACATGTGATCAAAAGAAAATGGAGATATGTACTGGCAGGTATCGGTCTTGCAGAACTGCCGGAGAAAGAGCAGTTGTCTGAACACGAAAAACGGGTATTCGAAAAACACCAGCAGGCCTATCATCATTACGAGATGAAGCCTTTCGACATATGCGTAGACCTGTTCAAGGTAACGCAGCGCCTCTATTTCCTCGATGACCCGCGATACCTCGGCTGGAAACATCTCGCAGGAAAAGGAGTTGCCATACATGAAGTGCCCGGCGACCATCGCACTTTCCTGATGCCGCCGAATGATGCGATCTTTGCCGCCAGACTGCAGGCTGTTATCAATAAAAGGTTGCAGGAGAATGTGCAAAATAACCAGCAGCCTGCCGGGAATATCTGATTACTTTAGCAATAACAAGTTCAGCTATGTTTGCAAGACCCCGCGTCAAGATCGAACTCAGCAGTGCCGACAGACTGGTAGAAGGAATTGCCATTTGCCTGCTCATTTCCCTCTGGGTAACCGGTTTTTTTGCGTACAGGACCTTGCCGGTTACCATTCCCACGCATTTTGATCTGCGTGGACAGCCCGATGGGTTCGGTAATAAATTATCCATACTGGTATTGCCGGGTGTAGGAACTTTGTTGTTCCTGACACTGACCATCATAAACAGGTTCCCGCATATTTTCAATTACCCCGTTGGCATCACTGA
>DASVLZ010000196.1:0-3308 GCA_036384615.1 Sediminibacterium sp. | reverse complement strand
ATCAATGCCCCGGAAAAATCAACCTGAAAGTGGTTCCGTGTTCCAGTTCGGAGTCTACTTCTATATCTGCATTATGGGCGCGGAGAATGGTGAGTGAGGTGGCCAGGCCAAGACCCATGCCATTGCGTTTGGAAGTAAAATAAGGTTCAAAGAGGCGGCTTTTGTTTTCGGGGCTGATGCCTGCGCCGTTATCGCTGATCTCCAGCAGTACATATTTGTTTTTGGGCGTTACCGTAATATCGATCAGGCCTGTATTGTCTTCCACTGCCTCTATGGCATTGATCACGATATTCAGTATGGCCATTATGAGTTTGGGTGCATCTGCCTTCAGCATCAGTTCCTGCCCGGCGGGCATATACCGGATGGTAATATTGCGCAGCATGGCCCTGTCGGCCACAGAATCGATCACCTGGCGTACCACATCCTGCAAAAGGACCGACCCGAGGTTCATTTCCGATGGGCGCGCACTCTGCAGTAATTCAGTGATCAGGTCATTGATGCGTTTGCCATTCCTTTGTATGATCTCCAGGTACATCTTTTCATCTTCATCCTGTGATTGCTCTATCAGGTTCTCCACCGAGAGATTAATATTGTTAAGCGGGTTACGCACTTCATGCGCTAGTGTGCGTATGAACCTGCCTGATGCCGCCAGCTTTTCTGCCTGTATCGTGGCAGCTTCCGCTTTTTTTAGGTTGGTAATATCATGTATGATGCCCTGTATATATTTTTCTTCATCGTTCTCCAGCTGATAAGAGGCAGATATCAGGCATGTCTTTACCGTTTTTGTGCCGGTAAGCAATTCCAGTTCATAGTTCTCTATCTCCATATCCGTTTCCATCACATCGCGGAAATGCTGCTTCTGTACGGGGTTGGGAATAAAGTCCAGTAACTGTTTGCCTATGGCATCGTCTACCGATATCTCGAGTATTTCCGTTACCGCCCTGTTGATATTGAAGATGGTGGTATCTGCGGTGGCGAGAAAAACAATGTCTTTCGATTTTTCAAAAATATTCCGGTATTTGCGTTCACTGTCGCGCAGCTTCTGCAGGTTATGCATTCGCTCGAGTGTATACCGCACCGTTCTCTCGAGCTTGTCAATGTCAAGGTCAGCCTTAATGAGGTAATCAAATGCACCGGCTTTGGTGGCTTCGATATCTATTTCGTAGTTGCCCCGGCCTGTAAGCAATATTACGGGGGTATTGCAACTGCGGCCCTGTATATCCCTGATCAGGTCTATACCATTCCTGGCCCCGAGGCGATAGTCTGAGAAACAGAGGGTATAATTATTGCGGCATACTTCTTCGATTGCCTCTTCGTACCTGTACACCCATTTCACCTCGCATTTCCACTCACGCAGCTTGCCGAGGTATTCGTTAATGATCATGAAATCATCCTCATCATCCTCCACTACCAGTATGCGCAGAATATCATTATTGGTATGCATGCAGTTGCTTTGAAACACTGAGCTCACTGCTCATTGAACTCATTGTATTGTTTCATTTTATTATACAGGGTTTTCCTGTCTACGTTCAGCAGCTTGGCTGCCTTGCTCTTATTATAGTTCGCTTTTTTCAGGGCCTGCACGATCATCTCGTATTCCGCATCAATACTCGCGGTCTTATAGGCATGCTCATTCACTTCTATAGGTTTTGAGCGCACCATATGCGGCACAGGCTCTTCCGGGGGCGTGGCAGGCGTTCCGTATTCATTGCGGGCTGGTACTGCTGCGCCGGGCTCTTCGTGGGGATGGCCATGATACAGCTCATGCCCCGAGCCCTCATCGAACAACAGTTTATTATGGTTCACCAGCTCAAAAGGCAGGGCTGTTACATCAATATGACTGCCGTCTGCCAGCAATGCCGAGCGCTTTACTACATTCTTGAGTTCGCGCAGGTTGCCGGGCCATGCATAGGTCTTGAAAATATGTTCCACCTCGGGCTGAAAACCTTCCACATGTTTGTCGAGTTCATTATTGGTATGCTCGAGGAAAAAATAGGCAAAGGTCATGATATCATTCCTGCGCTCCCTCAGCGGCGGCACATTAATACTGAACTCATTAAAGCGATGGTAGAGGTCTTCGCGGAATTTGCCTCTCTTGGCAGCTTCCCAGAGTTTTTCATTACTGGCCACGATAATGCGTATATCCAGTTCAATATCTTTATTACCCCCGATCCTGCGCATTTTCCGCTCCTGCACCACGCGCAGCAATGAAACCTGTACATCATATGGCAGGTTGGCTATCTCATCCAGGAAAACAGTTCCCCCGTTGGCCAGTTCCAGGCTGCCGATCTTCTGGTTCAGCGCACCGGTAAAAGATCCTTTCTCGTGCCCGAACAGTTCGCTGCCGGCCAGCTCTTTGGATAGTGCGCCGCAGTCGATGGCAACAAAAGGGGCAGACTTGCGTTTGCTCCTGCTATGTATCTCCTGCGCAATCACTTCTTTACCGCTGCCGCTTTCTCCATAAATGATCACGCTGTAATTCGTAGGCGCCACCAGGTCCATCTGTTTCAGGATATGGCGGAATTCTTTGCTGTCGCCGAAAATATATTTGCCTCCAGTCAAAGGCTTCTTCGGCTTTTTAGCCGCCGCCTGCATAGCTGCTTTCTCCTGGCTGGCCGCTTCGATCTGGACCACGGAATCCTGGTTCGATACAGTGCCGTTCTCTATGGCTTTATTGATGGTGATAAGTATCTCCTGCGGGAACAGGGGCTTCGTTACATAATCATAGGCGCCATGCTTAATCACCTCCACGGCAATCTTGATATCACTATAGCCCGTAATAATGATCACAGGCGTCTCGGGAGAAATGGATTTGATCTGCAGCAACAGATCCTTGCCGTCTGTATCTTCCAGGCGGAAATCGCACAGGATCACATCAGGAAAAAAGCCCTGTACTTCTTCCAGCCCCTTTTTCCCGGTATGTGCAAACCTGACTTCGAAATGATTCCTGGTCAAAAAGCGCTCCAGCAAACGGCACATGTCCAGGTCGTCATCGATGATCAGTATTTTCTTCATAAGATTATTGCGCATTATGAATATCTAAAAATAACTATTTAAGGTGATTTAAACCGTTTTGGCCCATAGCCTGCGCATATCGCCCACAGGTATGTTCATGATATCGCGGTACTTAGCCACCGTTCTGCGGGCGATCTTGATGCCGTTCTGATGAAGCAATGCCACCAGTTGCTGGTCATTATACGGGTTTTCCTTATCCTCCACATCAATGATCTCCTTCAGCTTTATCTGCACCACTTTATTACTTACAGAGGTGCCGTCTTCATTGATAATACCTTCAGTGAAAAGATTTT
>DASVLZ010000195.1:0-6268 GCA_036384615.1 Sediminibacterium sp. | reverse complement strand
AATGAAGTAAATACAAAACACCACCAGGGTATGGTGGTATATAAGCCCAGCACAAAAGCGAGGAAAGCAGTAAGTATAACGGATACAACAATTTTCATAAAGCAGTTTCGGTTTTAACTGTGGGTAAAGCTCATATGCCATTTTACCTGTTTGGCAGAAGCGATGGCCTGGCGTGAGGCAAACAATATGCGGTAATACCTGCCCAATGCCCAGTTGTCAACAAAACTATCGTAGTATTTACTGCCGGGGTTGCCGCTTTGTCCGCCCGGGTACAGGCAATAGGCTTCTATATCATCCGTCATATGTACGATCATACGCCAGCTGGGGCCATGTGTTTCTTTGGTGGCATTGATCATATCCCTGCCCCCGCCTATGGGTAAATGCAGGCGGCTTAAGGCAGGCAGGCGCAGCAGGTGGTTGATCCTCGTATCCTTGAACCTGGCCCAGGCCAGCATGCCTTTATCATCCAGCTGCTTCAGTTGTATACTTGCTTTTTTTACCGCGGCCATCACATTGTCTTTGAGGGTTTCAGTTTTGTCCCTGGTGCTGATATCATCTGAGAATGCATAGACGGAATCCTTTACAAGGCTTTCCAGCAGTGTGGAATATTCCGGCCAGCTCATGGGTAATTTGTTCTGGCTGAATTCATCGCCCCATATCACGGTCTCCAGGCTGTCCCACACACATTTGAAAACCGTGGCACCTTTTTCAGCGGTATCGCCGCGGTAATTCCATCCGATCAGCAGGTTCACATATTTTTTTTCATCCGCATTCAGTGCGTTCATATCTATATTCCTGAGCAATACCGGTACGGCCATCTCTGCAAATACATTTTCATTATCCATCTGCATATGCTGCATGTCTTCGGGGGTAATATTGTTCATGGCCGCCAGCTTGCGGTTGATAACGAGCCCCCTGTACACAGGAAAATTACCGGCAGCGCCCAGGTAATACGGATATGTGCCATCGGTAGGCATCTGGTTGGCGCTGCTCACAAAACCACGGACGGGATTCTTGATCATCGGGTTTTCATCAGCCGGTATAAAACCCTGCCAGCGGTAATTGCTGTCTGTTCCTGGCATGATAAAATCGCCCTGGCGTTTCCATCTTGCCACAAAACCACCCTGTTGTTTGATAGCGATATCCCCGCTCTTGGAAGCGAATACAAAGTTCTGCCCGGGACAATGCCATTTGCTGATGGCCGAGAGATAATCGTCGTAATTTTTTGCACGGTCAAGTTCATAAAAGGTCTGCAGGCCATTGCCTCTGTCGTGCGCTGTCCACCGCAGCGCAAGGTACCTGCCTTCAGTGCTGGCATTGCTGTATTTTCCATCATACATCACGGGGCCGAATACGGTCATGGCAATATCTTCCACCCGGTCGGGTTTTCCTTTTATTTTGATCACTTCCCTGCGGTGTTCCGCTTTTACCCAGGCGCCGTTGTACCAATACTCCGACATACTGGAATCGCGAAATTTCATCTCGTAATAATCCACCACATCACGGCCTGCATTGGTAACGCCCCAGGCTATGCTGTCGTTGAACCCGATGATCACCGCGGGCGAGCCCGGGAAGCTCACACCATATGTATTCTGCGTAGGCGTATTGATCTGCACTTCGTACCAGAGAGAGGGCAGGTTAAGACCCAGGTGCGGATCATTGCAAAGAATAGGCCGGCCGCTCTTGGTCTTGCTTCCCGCAACAGCCCAGTTATTGCTGCCATTGTCTTTATCTGGCTCCATGGATACATCTGCCGATGCGGTTGCCGTATTCACCTTATTATTGAAATAGGCACTGTCGGCGCCAGCCGGTTCTTTGGGAATGATGGCGGGCTTTGCAAACGGTGTTCCCCTGGGGATGATGGGATCGAGTGAATCTACCGTGTTGGAGAACAGCTTATCAAAATCAACAAACCCGAAGTAATTGCGCGCATTCGTCATCTGCAGGTCGTTGGTTATGCCGCGGCCTGATAAGTCGTACGACATATACATCATAAAGAGATAGGTCTTCAGCGGGGTCCAGGCTTCGGGCTGGTAATCCAGCAGTTTGTATTCGAAAGGTACCTGTTCGGGTTTGAGCGATTGTATATAAGCATTCACGCCATCGGCATAGGCATCAATGGCGGCTTTCAGCTCGGGGTTCTTTTCTGCACTGGCCAGGTTCTGTTCCGCGCCGTATACCATTCCCATCCTGCGGAAGAACCTGTCTGTAGAAACCCTTTCTTCCCCTACGATCTCGCTCAGCCTGCCGGCAGCCACATGTGTCTGGAATTCCATCTGCCATAAACGGAACTTTGCGTGCAGGAAGCCCTGCACATAATAGGCATCTTTATCATTATCAGCATAAATATGCGGAACGAGGCGGTCATCAAAATAAACATCGGCCTTGCCTGTAAGGCCGGCCAGTTTTACTTCGCCGTTGAAATCCATATTCACCGGCTCTGCATTCTGCCAGAAGCCTACCTGCGGGGAAAGGAAATAGCCCAGCCGCGGGGTTTTACCCGACCCTACCGGCAGTTGGGCATTCAGGGCAATTACCAGCCCGGCGGTAACAATGCCCGAGAGAAGAAATGGGACTATGCGCATAAGCAGCCGTTTGGAAGGGAAATTAACAATTAAGGATTAATAATCATTGTTGTCTGATTAAAAGTACGCATAAAATCGCTGTATCCCTTCCTGCTTAACCTTATTGGATGGTTCCTATGGGTTGCTTTATCCATTGTATTGAAGATATTGTACGCTGAAGTAAGTCTTTACTCCGCTCCCACGATTTTTAAAAGCGACAGCACTTTTTCGAATGACTGCTCGTAAGTGGGCATTTGTTCGTTCTTTGCGTAAGACATGCTTTTTACAAACCGGTCGTATTCTTCCCTGGATAGCGGATCGGATTTTATTTTGTCCTGTACGTGTTCGATCATCTTCGCGAGAGTCATTGCGGCAATTTTATCTGAGCGGCCCTTATCCTGTTCAATGACTTTTCTGGCAAGATCGCGGAAGGAAGGATGTTTGCTTGCACGGTCATGCAATATTGAAAGGTCATGCTGGTGGCGTACAATACTTGGATCGTCTGTTTCTGTGCCACGCTCGCGGTCTGCAGTGCGCCAGATAAAAGCGCTGAGTTTGTCTACTGCGTTTTCTACCGGGTCTATGCAGCAGATAGTTGTTACTTCTGCGGGTTGGCCTGTTACTTCGCCTACAAAAGAAGATACGCTGCAATTGAGCGGGGCAAGAGCCATCTTACTTAATGTAAACTCAATCTGCAAGTGCGGGCGGAGTGCAATGGCTTTCTTGTAAATGGTGGAGTAATCGATATCCACCGTAAAAAAGCGATTGGTGTCCCTGGCTTTCTTTTTTGTTTCATCTATCGGGAACTTTTGGTGGATATGATCGAAGATTGCGTTTTTAAGTTTTGAAAGCAATTTCTTTTGCCGGCTGCCATTCTCTTTTTCCAGTTCGGGCCAGATCACCCTGAAATCGATGTCTTCAGAAAACCGTTCGATCAGGCGGTGTGCTTTGGAAAGCGCAGTACCGCCACTGAAAACAAGTTGAACGCCGGGGTAGGAAAATTCGCTGATGTGTTTGATCAGTTGGGTTACATACCAATCCTTTTCCACGAAAGCAGGATCAATGCCTTTTTCAATGGCAACTTCATCTAGGATGGATTTATCGGGTGTTTTTCCTTTCATAGGATATCTTTACATCCCTGTACATAATTTTACGGGTAACACGCCCTTCTACCGCAATCATACGGCCGGTAGGCACCTGTGTTGAGCGGCCTTCAATGTATTCTAATTCTGCCTGAGTAACGCCTATCGGTACACCTATTCTTTCAAGGGCAGTTTTAGCAAGAGCAGGTAAAGGCTCGGCAAGTGTAGGTTTGCCGGTCAAAGCAGAAATACGTGCTTTGGCATAGAGGCCGTAACCGATCTTAATCAGTTTACCTTGTTTTGATAAGTTGCGCAAAGCGCGGCCTACCTGGTCATAATCACTCAAGTCCAGGAAATCTTCACGCAAAAAAACGGTTGCCCGCCTGCGGTTCACCCGAGATATCACCTTGCCTTCCAATGTATTAGCGTATTTCATACTGTTTTTGTGCTTTACAAAAATACGACAAACTTTATTTGCAGAAATACGACAATTTCATTTTTTCGTGATGACCATATTACCAATTAATTTTGCCTCTCATGAAGCAATTCACCGTTCCCAACATCTACCGCAGTTCCCTGATCAGTGCCGTTAAGCAGAAGCGGAAGCAGGACGATAAGCTGAAAAAAGATTTTACGCCTACCCTGCTCAGCCTCGGGCCGCTGCAGATATACCTGGCCCGGCATTTCGGGTTTTGTTACGGCGTGGAAAATGCCATAGAGATCGCTTTCAACACCATTGAGGAAAACCGCGGTAAACGCATTTTTTTACTGAGTGAAATGATCCATAACCCGCAGGTAAATGCCGACCTGGCAGAGCGGGGCGTACAATTTTTACAGGATACCTACGGGAAACAGCTGATACCCTTCAGCGAGCTGAACGCGGATGATATCGTGGTCGTTCCCGCATTCGGCACCACGCTGGAAATAGAGGAGATGCTGAAAAACAAAGGCATTACCGTTTCAAAATATAATACCACCTGTCCTTTCGTGGAAAAAGTATGGAACCGCAGCGAACAGATCGCCAGGAAGGGATACAGCATTGTGGTACATGGCAAACCCAAACATGAAGAAACACGCGCCACATTCTCACATGCCTCTTCGCACACACCTACTGTGGTGGTGAATGATATGGCCGAAACCATTGAGCTGGCTAAGTATATTACCGGGCAAAAGCCTGCGGAGCAGTTTTATACCGAGTTCAGGGGAAAGTTCTCTGGAGGATTTGATATTACGAGGGACCTGCAGAAAATAGGTGTGGTAAACCAGACAACACAACTGGCCAGCGATACACAGGCCATCTCTGATTACCTGAAACAGGTAATGGCCGATCATTACCAGCTAACGCCGGCCAATATTCATGAACGTTTTGCCGATACCCGCGATACACTCTGCTATGCCACCAATGATAACCAGTCGGCGGTAAGCGGCATGCTGCAAACAGAAGCCGACCTGGCCATTATCATCGGCGGGCATAACAGCAGCAACAGCTCACACCTGGTGGAGCTGTGCGAGGCTAAGCTGCCCAGCTATTTCATCGACTCCGCCAGCAGGCTGATCAGCAGCGAGGTGATCGAAGACAGGAACTGGCGTACCAAAGAACTGGTGCGGAAAGAACATTATCTCCCTGCCAAAGAACCCGTGCGTATACTGGTAACCAGCGGGGCCAGCTGCCCGGATGCCGTAGTGGAATCAGTGATCAGGAAGCTGGCATCCTTCTATCATGTAGCGGAACAGGTGGATTTACTGGAGACAGCATTCATATAACCGGAACCATGAAAACACATCAATATGTTCTGTCTGTTGAATGGACAGGCAATAAGGGCACGGGCACTTCTGCATATACAGCATACGACAGAACGCATGTGATCTGCGGAAAAGGCAAGCCCGCACTGCCGGCATCTTCCGATCCTGCTTTCCGCGGCGACAGCCAACGGTATAATCCCGAAGAATTACTGGTAGCATCCCTTTCTTCCTGCCATATGCTATGGTACCTGCACCTCTGTGCCGAGGCAGGCATTATCGTTACCGCCTATACGGATGAACCTGCAGGCACTATGGAAGAAACGGCAGATGGCGGCGGACATTTTACAGAAGTAGTACTGCATCCCGTGGTGAGTGTGGCTGATGTATCCATGCAGGAACAGGCTGCCGCGCTTCATCACAAAGCGCATTCACTCTGTTTTATTGCCCGATCGGTAAATTTCCCCGTTACGCACCAGCCTGTTACCAGGGTACAACAGCAGTAAACAACACGTATCTTTATGGAGCTATGAAGTACACAGTCTCCCTGGATACCCTCGCCGTAGTCATCACCACCTGCACCACCCTTCTCTTTGCGGGTGCCATCATATGGCAATACACGGCAGTACAGGAAACAGCCATGCCTTCCATCGTCTCGCTCCTGCTAATAGGTATTTACCTGTTCATCTTCCTGCTACGGCCTGTATATTATACACTCGATAGCCGGCAACTCGTCATTCATCGCGTACTGAATAATGTGGTGATTGAACGCAGCCGTATCAGCACAGTTTCTTTATTGCAGGAAAAACAGGTCAGGGGTTCCATACGTACATTTGGGGTAGGCGGTCTTTTCGGGTATTTCGGAAGATTTTATCATTATGG
>DASVLZ010000194.1:0-1887 GCA_036384615.1 Sediminibacterium sp. | reverse complement strand
CCCACCCCGGTACCCTGCCTATGACCAACCTCAAAGGGGTGGAATATGCGATCAGGATGGGGCTGGCCTGTAACTGCGAGATTGAGCAGCACAATTATTTCGCGCGCAAAAATTATTTCTATCCTGATCTTCCCAAAGGCTACCAGGTATCACAACATACCACACCCATCTGCAAGAGAGGTCATGTACGCGTCCGTACAGAGGGAGGAGAAAGAAATATACAATTGAACAGGATCCATCTTGAAGAGGATGCCGGCAAGAGCATCCATGATATGGATGATGCTTTTACCTACATAGACCTGAACCGTGCAGGCACTCCCCTGATAGAGATCGTTACAGAACCGGATATTTTTTCTGCGGAAGAAGCCTGGAAGTATGTTACCGAAATACGCAAACTGGTTCGCTGGATCGGGGTCTGCGATGGCAATATGGAAGAAGGCAGCCTGCGCTGCGATGCCAATGTTTCCATCCGCCTCAAAGGCGAAACCCGCCTCGGCATCAAGGTAGAAGTAAAGAACCTGAACTCGATCCGCAATGTGAAGAAAGCCATCGAATTTGAGATTGACAGGATGATCGCCCTTGTGGAAAGCGGGGGAAAGGTATTGCAGCAAACGCGCAGCTTCGATGCATCCACAGATACCACTTTTGCTATCAGGGACAAAGAAGAAGCCAACGATTACCGCTATTTTCCCGACCCTGACCTCGCTCCTTTCCAGTTAACCGCTGATTTTATAGACAGTGTAAAACAGGAAATGCCTCCGCTGCCCAATGAACTTACTGTAAAATTCCAGCAGGTATTCGGACTTACGGAATATGATGCCAGCCAGCTTACCGATGAAAAGGCCACGGCTGATTATTTCCAATCCGTAACGGCTCATACCTCGCAGTATAAAGCCATCGCCAACTGGATACTCGGCCCCATACGCCAGTACCTGAATGAAACAGGCGCTGGTTTTGAACAGCTCACCCTGCCACCTTCCCTGCTTGCGGCGCTGATACAACTGGTGGATTCGGGTAAGGTAAATTTCTCCGTGGCGTCTTCAAGAATATTGCCTGTGATGATAACGGAGAACCTGTCGCCGATGGTACTTGCGGAAGAGATGAACCTGGTGCAGGTGAGCGATGTATCTGAACTGGAATCATGGATAAACGAATCGCTGGCCTCCATGCCCGATAAGGTTGCCGAATACAGGAAAGGAAAAAAAGGATTGATCGGGCTCTTCGTGGGCGATGTGAAAAAAAGAAGCCGGGGAAAAGCCGATCCGAAACTGGTGACACAGCTATTGGAGAAAAAACTCAATGATATAACAACCAACACACCATGAAAAAAACACTTATTGCCGCACTGGCCATTGTTTCTTTAGCAGCCTGCCGGCAAAAAGGCGGCGGTGACTTTACCGTAAGCGGTAAGATACAACATGCACCCTCCTCCAGGATATTCCTGCAGCAGATACCGTTTGACCGCCAGCAGCCCGTGGTGGTGGATTCAGCAAGCATTGCTTCCAACGGCAGTTTCTCACTGCATGCACTTGCCAAAGAGGAAGGATTGTACCGCGTAGTTATTGAGAACGGTCCCGATGTACTGCTGATCAATGACGGCAGTGATATCAAAGTAGATATGGATGTGCAGCACTACCGCTCTTACGAGGTAAAAGGCTCTCCTGCCAGCGAAAGCCTGCATAATCTCTTCGAGACCTATCGCACAAAAGACTCCACGCTGTACCTGGCTTTTATGGAGATCGACAGCCTGCATAAAATAAATGCATCAGACACCCTGGTAAAAGCAGCTGAAGCCAGGAGAGACCAGGAGATGAAAGCGATGAATGCCATTGTAACCGACTTCATCAACAAATCGCAGAATGCCACGGCTACCTATTATGCTATCGG
>DASVLZ010000193.1:0-3142 GCA_036384615.1 Sediminibacterium sp. | reverse complement strand
ATCAATGGTGCGTTTACCGCTCCCAGGAAAGACCCGGAGATGTTTGAAGTGATACGACAGCAGGTAAAAGCGCAACTGCAGAATAAAGACAAAGACCCGGCCGCCGTTTTTGGCGATTCGGTGAGTTTTATCATGAACAATTATCACCCACTGCGCAGGCCATTCGGTATGGCCGATATAGAAAGGCTGAACCTTGACCGCGCTTATGAAATTTACCGGGAAAGGTTTGGCAATGCAGGCCAGTTCCAGTTCACTTTTACGGGCAGCTTCAACCTCGACAGCATCAGGCCGCTGGTGGAAAAATATATTGCTTCCCTGCCTGCCACAGGAGTCAAAGACCATTGGCGCGATGCCGGCTTCCGCTATCCGGAAGGGCCTATCAATAAAGTATTCAGGAAAGGAAAAGAAAACAAAGCCAGCGTGCGGCTGTTCTTTACCGGCATACGCCCCTCCTACAAGGAGAGTGAAGACAGGCAACTGGGGCAATTATGTGCCGCACTCACGATCAGGTTGCGTGAACTGCTGCGGGAAGATGCCGGCGGTGTATACGGCGTTTCTGTAGGCGGAGGTGTTAACAAGGAGCCGGTAAGCAATTACAGCATCGGTATCTCCTTCGGCTGTGCTCCTGAAAATGTGGACAAGCTGGTGAACATAGTAACGGAAGAGATCAGGCGCACCAAACAAGAAGGCGTATCCCAGCTCAATGCAGATAAAGTAATTGCAGAACAAACACGCTCGCTTGAAAACAGCATTAAGGAGAACAGCTACTGGAGATACCGCCTGGAACAACAGTTTTTCAGGAACAACGATCCGCTTTCGATACTCACCGCTGCCGACCGGGTACGCGAATTCTCGGTTAGCAAAAGCCGGGAAACCGCCAACACTTTTTTCCACGAAGACAAAATGATCCGGCTGGTATTGCTGCCTGAAAAATAAACAGCAGGTATTGGTTTTGTACAGATGTATTGTACATATGTTGTCATGAGCTCTTGTATAATGTCAGCAAGCTATACAACATGATAACTGTGTATTTTTTTACACAAAACCTTTACCCGGTTATGATTCGGAAACTGTTTACACTTACGTGTTCACTTGCTGTTCTTATTGTGTTGCATGCACAGGATTCCCTCGTTACTCCCGTGCACCGTTCCCCTTACCAGACCCGGCTAACGACAGATGGGCCTGTGATCCTGGGCGGGCTGGGACTTACCGTGCTGGGGTATAGCATGATCGTGAGTAAAGACAACCTTACAGCGACTGAACTGGCCGCTAAGAAAAAGGAAAACATTCCCTGGTTCGACCGCGGCAATGCAGGCTATTTCAATGATAAAGCAGATGATAACAGCTATCTCCCATTCTTTGCTTCCTTTGTATTACCGGTTGCAGGTTCGCTGATCGACAGGAACCAGCGCAGTCATTTCTTCCAGGTAACTTCTCTTTACATCGAGACCATGGCCATCAGCGGGGCCTTGTATACCATCACTGCCGGCGCCATCTCGAGGAGCAGGCCGCTTGTATACAATACTTCCGTGCCTTACGACCGCAGGGTGAGCAATAATTCGCAGCGCTCATTTTTTGCAGGCCATGTTTCCGCAACGGCATCAGCTACTTTTTTTGCTGCACAGGTATTCAGTGATTTTAACCCGGATTCAAAAGCAAAACCGTATGTATGGGCTGTGGCCGCCGCATTGCCTGCGCTGGTAAGCTATTACAGGTATGAAGCGGGACAACATTTCCTGAGCGATATCCTGCTGGGTTATGGCATAGGCATGGCAACAGGCATGCTGATTCCCAGGCTGCACAGGCAGGGCGTTACAAAATCCCTCAGCCTGGTGCCACAGGTGGGCAGGGATTACAGGGGGCTTGCACTGGTATACAGGCTGCCGTCCGGAAATCATACGAACCCTCAGCGGAATCCGTGATAATGGTTATTTTTAACAGGCATGCTCAACGCATTCCTGAAACCGGCGATACTGCTTTTCCTCTGCACATTACCAGTATGGGTATTGTTCAGACTGCTATTGTACAAAACCCGTTTTTCCGCTGGAGACCTCCGCAGGGAAACCGCTTATTTTATTTTCTATTCTTATCTCGTTCTGCTTGCAGCTGTTACTGTATTACCTGTTGAATTTTCCAGGTACAACAACCTCCATACGAGAGGCGTTAACCTGGTGCCTGTAAAAAATTCCTGGGTAGAAATCAAAGCTGTCCTGCATGTGAATAATAATCCTGTTATGATATTGCATGCAATGGAGAACCTGGTAGGCAATATCCTTCTCTTCATTCCTATGGGTTTCCTGCTGCCGGCACTGTTCACCGGTATGCGCAGGTTCGGGTATGTGGTACTGGCAGGATGCCTGGTGTCTGTAAGTATTGAGAGCACGCAATGGCTATCGAGATATTTGGGTATCTACCGTTTTGTGGATATCGATGATGTGCTGCTGAATACACTCGGCACCGCCGCCGGGTATCTCCTGTTCAGGATCAGCCGGCAGCTTTTACTCCGTACACCATCGATGGAACCGGGTTAAACAGCTTACTGCCGCTGCCACCTTCTTTTCCGGCCACATCCTGCCGCTTCAGTATATTGCGCCTATTCATTGGCATAACCTGTTAACGGTAATCATTATGAACTGGATCATCCTCATCATCGCCGGGTTGTTTGAAGTAGGTTTTACCACTTGCCTCGGCAAAGCCAGGGCCTCCGAGGGAAACGCTTCCCTGCTATGGCTCGGCGGCTTCTTCATCAGCCTTACGCTGAGTATGTACCTGCTGTATAAAGCCACGCAGACCCTGCCATTGGGCACTGCTTACGCGGTATGGACAGGCATCGGGGCAGTAGGTACTGTTATTGCGGGGATATTTTTCTTCAGGGAACCGGCAGATTTCTGGCGGCTGTTCTTTATCTGTACGCTGATAGCATCGATCATAGGGCTGAAGATGGTTTCATCACACTAAACCCCATTCTCCCCACTTCCCACTAACTTTGCAGGAATATGCGTACCACAATATTGTTTGCACTGTTGTTGTTACTGGCGGCCTGCGGTACCCGGCAACCCCAATACCCGCCGGCCGAAAATGCACTGGATGCAGGCAGGGATTTTATTGAGTCCTGCTTACAGGGCGATTTCGGAAGAGCCGC
>DASVLZ010000192.1:0-2214 GCA_036384615.1 Sediminibacterium sp. | reverse complement strand
TCACTCCCGCCCTCTGTGCACTGATGCTGCGCCATCCCGGCCACAACAAGAAAAAACGTTCTGTGCTGCAGAAGTTCTTTGACGGGTTCAACAAACGGTATAACCAGTTATCGGGTCGCTATGCATTCCTGATCACCCGTATTGCAGGGCGCAGGCTGGTTACATTGCTGCTGCTGGCCGTCTTTTTCGTATGCACCTGGGGATTCAACCGCATACTGCCCTCAGGCTTTATTCCCACGGAAGACCAGGGAATGATCTATGTGAATGTAACAACACCCCCGGGCGCCACGCTGGAAAGAACGGAAGATGTACTGCACGAAATACAGAAAGCCGCATCGAAAATGAAGCCGGTGGAATCCGTGTCGATGCTTGCCGGCTACAGCCTGATGAGCGATATGGCAGGCGCTTCATATGGCATGGGCATGATTAACCTGAAAGCCTGGGATGAGCGCAAGGAATCCGTGGACGCGGTGATCGCTGAACTGGAAAAAGCATCGCGCCATATACCTGATGCCAGTATCCAGTTCTTCCCGCCGCCCACTGTTCCGGGCTTTGGTAATGCGAGTGGTTTTGAATTGCGGCTGCTCGACAGAAGCGGTTCCGATAACCTCCAGAAAATGGCGGATGTAACTACGGGCTTCATGAATGCACTCGCACGCACACCCGGCATCACCAATGTATTCACAGGGTTCGATCCCAACTTCCCCCAGTACATGCTGCATGTAGACCAGGAAATGGCGGCGAAAAAAGGGGTAACGATAGAGAATGCGCTGAACACATTGCAGACTTTACTGGGCAGTTATTACACTACCAATTTTATTCGCTTCGGGCAGATGTATAAGGTAATGTTACAGGCGGCACCGCAATACCGCGCCAAACCTGAAGATGTGCTTACGCTGTATGTGAAGAGCAGTCACGGGGAAATGGTTCCCTACTCCGCTTTTGTACGACTGGAGCGCGTGTACGGGCCGGAGCAGTTGATGCGTTACAATATGTACACATCCGCCATGATCAACGGCGAGGCTGCGCCGGATTACAGCAGCAGCGATGCTATTGCCGCAGTGGAAAAAACAGCTAAGGAAAACCTTCCGAAAGGTTACAGCATAGAATGGTCGGGCATGACGCGTGAGGAGATCCTTTCGGGTAACCAGTCGCTCTATATTTTCCTGATCTGCCTCCTGTTCGTATACCTGCTGCTGGCCGCGCAGTATGAAAGCCTGTTGCTGCCTTTGCCGGTGATCTTATCGCTGCCCGCAGGTATTTTCGGCTCTTTCCTTTTCCTGAAACTGGCGGGGCTCGAAAACAATATCTATGCACAGGTAGCGCTGGTGATGCTGATAGGCCTGCTGGGAAAGAACGCGATCCTGATCGTGGAGTTTGCCATACAGCGCAATAAAGAAGGCATGGGCATACTGCAGGCCGCAGCAGCCGGGGCGGTATCGCGTCTCCGGCCTATATTGATGACATCCTTTGCATTCATCGCAGGACTGGTCCCATTATGTATTGCCACGGGCGCAGGCGCTATGGGCAACCGCTCCATCGGTACAGCGGCTGCCGGAGGTATGCTCACGGGCACTCTGTTCGGCATCATCATCGTGCCGGGACTGTATGTATTGTTTGCCTCGATAGGACGTTCCGCGAAGCGAAAACCATCGCCCGCACCCGCAGTTTTACCTGATACAAACACTGATATCCATCCAACACCTGAACAACATTCATGATACAACCATTGTCATATTCCAGATACCTTTCGCTGTTAACCGTGGTAACGACAGTCAGTGTTGCCATCGGCTGCAAGACTGTGCAAACACCCTATACCCGGCCTGCATTGCAGGTGCCTGACAGCTTTCAGACAAGGACCCCGCTCTCAAAAAATGATATCCCCGTAAAACAGCGTTTATTCCGCGACAGTTTGCTGGTGAAGCTGATCGATAAAGCGGTAAAACAGAACCCGGATATGCTCATTGCATGGCAACGGGTAGAGGTCATGCGTTCACAATTCATGATGCGCCAGGGGGTCATGCTGCCGCAGGCTTATGCAGATGCTGCTGTTTCGGCACAGCGTTACGGGGATTATACGATGGAAGGCGTGGGTAATTTCGATACCAATCTTTCCGGCAATATCAAGCCCAACCAGAAAACGCCTGTGCCGGTAACACCCAATTACTTCCTGGGACTGCGCAGCAGCTGGGAGATAGATATATGGGGCAAGCT
>DASVLZ010000191.1:0-3635 GCA_036384615.1 Sediminibacterium sp. | reverse complement strand
GGGCACGATGAGTGTACGCGGGGCAATCAATAAATTCGGATTCCTGCTGCTGATGGTGATCGCGGGCGCCAGCTATAACTGGCATATGTATGCATCCGGCCGCCCGGATATGGTAAATACCCTTATGATGGTAGGTATTTTCGGCGGGTTGATCTCCGCACTGGCTATCTCCTTTAAACCCAACTGGGCCGGCTACCTGGCGCCCATATATGGTTTGCTGGAAGGACTTTTCATCGGCGGTATCTCTGCTATTTTCAACGCCGCATTCGCAGATAAATACCCCGGACTGATCATGCAGGCGGTAGGCCTCACATTCGGCGTGGCCATTGCCATGTTCCTGCTGTATAATTTCAGGGTCATCAAGCCCACACAGAAATTCAAATCCGTGATCATCATGTCCACACTGGGTATCGGTATTTTTTACCTGCTTACCCTGGTGCTGAACCTGTTTGGCGTGAATGTAAGTTTCATGTACGACAGCAGCCTGCTTAGCATTGGCATCAGCCTGTTCATCGTGGCCATAGCCGCCCTGAACCTGATACTGGATTTTGATATGATAGAGCAGGGTGCGGAAAGAGGCGCGCCCAAATTCATGGAATGGTATGGCGCCTTCGGCCTGATGGTAACGCTGGTATGGCTTTATCTTGAGATATTGCGCCTGCTGAGCAAAATGTCCAGCAATAAATAAGTACTCATATTGATTTTTGTTCAGCCATCTGTGTTTCCACAGGTGGCTTTTTTTTAGGAACTTGGCACTCATTCCGCACAGCTATGGAGTTTGACCGCAAAGAATTTTCCAACGAAGAACTGGTATACCTCTACCGCAACCTGCTGCTTCCCCGCATGATCGAAGAGAAAATGCTGGTATTGCTGCGGCAGGGAAAGATCAGCAAATGGTTTAGTGGCATAGGGCAGGAAGCCATATCCGTAGGCAGCGCCCTGGCCCTGCAACAGGACGAATGGATCATGCCCCTGCATCGCAACCTCGGCATATTTACTTCCCGGCAAATGCCCCTGTACAAACTGTTCATGCAGTGGCAGGGCAACAGGGATGGATACAGCAAAGGCAGGGAAAGGAGTTTTCATTTCGGCAGCAGGGCGCATCATATCTGCGGCATGATATCGCACCTGGGGCCGCAGCTTGCGATTGCAGATGGTGTGGCACTGGCGTACAAACTGCGGCAGCAACAGAAAGTATCCCTTGCCTTTACCGGCGATGGCGGCACCAGCGAAGGGGATTTTCATGAAGCGCTTAACCTGGCCGCGGTATGGGACCTGCCCGTCATTTTTGTGATAGAGAACAACGGGTACGGGTTGAGCACACCGGTATCTGAACAGTACCGCTGCGAGAGCCTTGTAGACAAAGCACCAGGATACGGGATAAAAGGTGTGCGTATCGATGGCAACAATATCCTCGAAGTATACCATACCATCCGCAACCTGCGCGCGGAATGTATCCGTGAGCAGAAACCCGTTCTGGTGGAATGCATGACCTTCCGCATGCGCGGTCACGAAGAAGCCAGCGGCACGAAATACGTACCGAAAGAACTGTTTGAAGAATGGGGAAGAAAAGATCCTATCAAAAATTTTGAACAATACCTGGCGAATAACCAGGCCATTACCGAAATGCAGATCGCCGATATCCGCAATGAGTTCAGGCAATACATAGAAACAGAATTACAAACGGCGTACGAGGCAAAAGAGATCATTCCCAACAGTGAAGAAGAGCTGAAAGATGTATATGCTGAAAGAAAGGCTCCGGAAACTGTATTACCGGACTTCAGTCTTCAGCCTCCTGCCGCTTCCTCCCGTTTTATTGATGCTATCAGCCAAGCCCTTGCACAGAGCATGGAGAAGCATCCCAACCTGATCCTGATGGGCCAGGATATTGCTGAGTATGGCGGGGCTTTCAAGATCACGGAAGGGTTTGTGGAAAAATACGGCAAAGCGAGGGTGCGAAACACGCCGCTTTGTGAGAGCGCCGTGATAGGTGCCGCATTGGGACTAAGCCTCGAAGGATATAAGAGTGTGATGGAGATGCAGTTTGCGGATTTTGTGTCGGTAGGGTTTAACCAGATCGTTAATAACCTCGCCAAGATATATTACCGTTGGGGACAGCATGCTGATGTGGTGATACGCATGCCCACAGGCGGCGGGGTTGGAGCGGGTCCTTTTCATTCACAAAGCAATGAAGCCTGGTTTACGCATGTGCCCGGCTTGAAGATCGTATACCCCGCTACTGCGGAAGATGCCAAAGGCCTGCTGATAGCAGCGATCAATGATCCCAACCCGGTCATGTTCTTCGAGCACAAGGCGCTGTACCGGAGTATCAGCGGACAGGTGCCGGATGAATATTATGAAGTGGAGATTGGCAAAGCGTGTACAGCAAAACAGGGAACGGATATTTCCGTGATCACTTACGGCGCCGGAGTGCATTGGGCATTGGAATACCAGTTACAATACCCCGGCATATCACTCGACATTATTGACCTCCGCAGCCTGCAACCCCTCGATTATGAAGTCATCCGGGCCACGGTAACAAAAACAGGCAAAGTGCTTATCCTGCATGAAGACACCCTCACAGGCGGCATAGGCGCCGAGATCAGCGCCTGGATCAGCGAACATTGTTTCGAACTGCTCGATGCCCCCGTAATGCGCTGCGCTTCACTGGATACACCGATCCCGTTCAATATTGAACTCGAGAAAAATTTCATGGCAAAAAGCAGGCTACATGAATTTGTAGAGAAGTTGCAGGGATATTGAGAAAAAGTATTTAGTATCTTATACCCATGAAAAAACAACTTCTATCCATACTATCCCTACTGCCACTCTGCCTCTTTGCGCAGAACGTGCATATAAAAGGTACGGTCGGGAATCCGGCTGTAAAAAAGGTAGAGATATACCGGCCCCTGAGAGGGTTTACATTCGATCATTTCAAGGAAGCATGGACAGAGATACCGGTTGTGAATGGCAAATTCAGTGCTGATCTTACCGTTGGCCAGCCTGAGATAGCAAGTATCTGGATAGAATACGATACAGCGAAAAAAGCATATTCACAGTTCCTCTTCCTGAAGAAAGGCTATTCACTGGAGATGGAATTCACACCTGCAGCAGATGGCTTCCATCTCACTACCCGCGGGCAGGGCGCCGGTGATAACCAGGCAAGCGGAATGCATGGCTCCATCAGTTTCGACAAGTTTTATGCATCAAAGGATACCCTGCCTTTCAATGCTTATGCGCACATCGTATCAGAATACAGGCGCGACAGTCTTGCCTTACAGGAATACATCAGTAAGAACAAACCCTCTCCCGATTTTCGCAGTGCCTGGCAATACGAGATGGCATATTATGTGCCGGCTAACTTTTTCAGCTTCTCCGAAAATTACAAGTACTCTATCAGGGAAGCATTTGCGCGGAATGCAGGTGCATGGCAGGGCCTGCAGAAAAAACTGCTTGCCACACAACCCCTCTCCAACGATGCGGCACTGGGTTCTCCCGTGTATCGCCATCTGCTGCGTACCTATATACTGCGTACCAAGGAAGGACTATGGAAAAACGCATGGCAGAACAGGGCGGCCTTCCTGCAGGAATGGTATGGCCCGGATACCACTACCGCCTGGCAGACATACCAGGCC
>DASVLZ010000190.1:0-2187 GCA_036384615.1 Sediminibacterium sp. | reverse complement strand
CCAGTTACCTGGTGTTACTTTTGCTGCAAACCGGCTGCTGCCCTGCATTGCCTCCCTGCTGATAAATGTCTCAGCGGGTGCCCCGCCAATAGAAAGATTAACGACCCCTACAGGCACGCCGGTTTTCGATACGATGCTTTTAGCAAAATAATATGCAACAGCGCTCATAGGTGCTATCGTTTGGCTATCACAAACCTGCCAGCCGGTCCATATATAGAAGCTGTCTTTGGTAAGCCGCCGGGCCAGTGAATCTTTGTACGCAACGCCATATACATACCTGCCTGCCGGTGAAGGGTTGGCAAACCTGATCAGCGGCTGCCCGGCCTGTTCTTTTTCAGCGGGCCAGTGCATTTCTTTGGAAAGAGGCCACTCCATATTAGACTGCCCGGAGCATATCCATACATCGCCAACCAGCAGGTTTGTCAACACGCGTTTTTCATTTCCCGAAAAAATCTCCATGCTCTGCGGTTCTGTGTTTACCTGCTGCGCGGGTATACGAACCATCCACTCGCCAACACCATTCACAACGGTTTCATAAAACTTGTGGGCGAAATTTACCGATATATGGTTTCCCAGAACACCTTTGCCCCATACATGCAGAACCTGGTTTCGCTGCAACACCATATTCGACGAAAACATGGGCGCTACCTGCAATTGGGTATGCGCAAGAAGGGGAATAACCAGTAACAATACAAAAATGGATCTCATAGTAATGATGTGCTTATAACTGATCCTGTAAATATGCATCCAGCATCTTCCAGCAATACCATTCCTGCCTTGGAAGGTGAAAAGGACCTTTGAACAGGTTGCCTTTGGCGGTTTGGGCAAGGGTGCCATCCCTGTGCAGGTAACCGAACCACTCGCCATGCTGCTTATCATGAAAATGGCTGTAAGCGTAGTCATGGATCTGCCGGTGCCATTGCGCATATTTTTCATTACCCGTCATCAGGTAAGCGAGCAGTGTTGCAATAATGGTTTCATTCTGGGGCCACCAGAATTTCATATCCTGCCAGTATTCCTGTACGGGTTTGTTATATAGATCCCTGAAATAAAGGATGCCTCCGTGTTGTTTGTCCCAGCCGCGTTCCCACATATAATCCAGCATCCTGCATCCGAGCTGTACCAGTTCCGGATCGTGGTTGCGGTAGCGGGCCTCGGCAAGTATGAACCATGCGCCTTCTATCGCATGGCCGGGGTTCAGCGTTCTTCCATCTATATGGTCGATAATATTTCCGTTGGTGCTTACCTGTTCCATTACGCAGGAAAGATCTTCTTTTACAAAGTCGCGGCGTATTTCTCTGATCCATTGCTGTATCAGGTCGTCACAACGGTCATCACCGATAGTATCCCGCAACTGCTGGGCGGTATTGATCATGATCATGGGAACGCCTATTCCTTTGGAAGCCCTGGTACCCGTATATTTTGCGGGTAATGCTTTTTCTCCGCTGGCATAGGCAATACAATCGCCGAATACTCTCCTTGCATTGGCAGCAGCTTCTTCATCGCCACTTGCTTTGGCATATGCTGCTGCAGCGATAACGTAAAACGTTTCCGAGAAAAAATACCTTCTCTTGCGTATGGGTTTGCCATCCCTTGTAACATGAAAGAACATACGGCCATCGCTATCGAAGCAATGCGCCTGCAGAAAATCATACCCGGTCTTTGCCCATTCCAGCCATTCACTCCTGGGTTCTATGGTATTGTATAAGGTAGACAGCAGCCAGGTTGCCCGGCCCTGTATCCATACGGCTTTATCATCATCGATCAATGAACCATCGGCATCCCGCATCAACAGGAAACCGCCATACTCTTTGTCTACCGAGCGCGGAAACCAGAACGGAATGGTATCGTTCAATAATTGATGTGCGTAGAAATCCCTGTATGTTTCCAGGGTGCCGGTTGTATAGCTCATGGTGATTATTTAATGATCTCCGTCACTTTATCCTGATAAAGTACCGGATAACTTCATGCAGGCTATTGCCAGGTTATGCTTCGAAAAACAATAGTTGAATAATTATCCCGCTCATATAAAATACCTACTTGCCGTTTGTTTATGTTTACCAGGTCTGAATAAGCAGTATGGTCTTTTCTTCCATCCCTTACCGCGGCTTTATCAACCAGGAAAGATTTTGGCCAGCTTATGCCTTCGTCAAAACTGATGCGCAGTGTAAGATTATCCCTGTGGGC
>DASVLZ010000189.1:0-3400 GCA_036384615.1 Sediminibacterium sp. | reverse complement strand
ATCACACAGCATCACCGTTTCAGGAACCTTTCCAACATGGCTTCTTTTTATTACCAGCAACGCTTCAATTCATCTGATTCGATGGATAGTGTTACGGTAAAGGAAGACCTGCTGACTGCAGGCGTTGATGAAATAGCTGTTGATGAAAAACTTTCACTCTTAGGCATTTCACATATCAGTGATACAAGGCTGATACAATTATCCAACGGCGAGCACAAACGCTTTCAACTGGCAAAAGCCCTGTTGAAAAATCCTGAGTGGTTGCTGCTCGACAGTCCTTATACAGGCCTTGATGCACATGCGCGTATTACGTTGAACAATATTATTGATACACTCGCAGCCGGCGGGATGAATATATTGCTGGTAACCTCACATGCCGATATTCCTTCCTGCATCACGCATATTGCATCTTTACAGGAGGGAAAAATAAAATCATTTCTCACTAAAGAAACATTCGGCAACAACCATCCCGGTCAACAGGTTAACCCATCCACCCATCAACTTATCAACCTGTCAACCTATCAACCTGTCAACTTATCAACTTACCCCGATTTTACCACTGCCATCAGAATGGTGAACACCAGCGTGGTGTATAACGGGCGTAAGGTGCTGGATGGCATTAACTGGGAAGTGAAGAAGGGAGAATGCTGGAGTGTATCGGGCCATAACGGTTCTGGCAAATCCACCCTGTTAAGCCTCGTGAACGGCGATAACCCGCAGGCATTTGCCAATGAGATCTACCTGTTCGACAGGAAGAAGGGAAGCGGCGAAAGTATCTGGGATATCAAACATAAGATCGGGTATGTATCGCCGGAACTGCATCATTATTTTGAACAGGGTATTTCCTGTTTCAATGTAGTGGCTTCCGGCCTGTTCGATACCATCGGCCTGTTCAGGCAGATCAGTGCATCGCAGCGGAAAACGGTGGAAGGGTGGATGGAATTGCTGAAAATACAATCCTTCTCACAGCGGTTGTTCAGCAGGTTATCCAATGGTGAGCAGCGGCGTGTGCTGCTCGCAAGGGCATTGGTGAAGAATCCCCCGTTGCTGATACTGGATGAACCCTGCCAGGGACTGGATGATACTGTATCTGCAGGTTTTATTTCATTGATCAATGATATCTGCGTGCAGCTGCAGAAGACCATGATCTATGTAACCCATTACGAATCGGAAATACCTCCCTGCATCACGCATTCATTAAAACTGGAGCAGGGAAAGATAGCGGCATAAACAAAAAACTAAACACTGAAACCTATACGGATGGAAAAGAAGATTGCAGTTATTCTAGGAGACGGGATCGGCCCGGAGGTCACACGCCAGTCGATCAAGGTACTGAACACCATCGCCAGGCGCTTTGGTCATACCTTTCATTACAGGGAGGGCATCATGGGCGCCGATGCCATCGATAAAACGGGTAACCCGCTGCCTGACGAAACCATCAGCACCTGCATGGAAAGCGATGCGATCCTGTTTGGCGCTATCGGTCATCCCAAATACGATAATGACCCCACGGCAAAAGTGCGCCCCGAGCAGGGTTTGCTGAAGCTGCGCAAAGAGCTGCAGCTGTTTGCAAATATCCGCCCCATCAACACCTATTCTGCATTGCAGCATTTATCGCCGCTGAAAGCCAAACAGCTCGCCGGTGTTGACTTCATCGTTTTCAGGGAGCTTACCGGTGGTATCTATTTCGGTAAAAAGCAATTGAGTGATGATGGCAGCAATGCGCTGGATGAATGCACTTATTCCAAAGACGAGATAGAACGTGTGGCGCATCTTGCATTCCAATACGCACAGAAAAGAAGGAACAAACTCACACTGGTAGATAAAGCGAATGTACTGGAGACCTCACGCCTCTGGCGCAAAGTGGTGCAGGAGATCGCCAAACAATACAATAATGTAGCGGTGGATTATATGTTTGTGGACAACGCCGCCATGCAGATCATCCTGAACCCCGCGCAGTTTGATGTGGTGCTTACTGAAAATATGTTTGGAGATATCATCAGTGATGAAGCGAGTGTACTGAGCGGTTCGCTGGGCCTGCTGCCTTCTGCATCTGTAGGTAATAAAACGGCATTGTTCGAGCCCATACACGGTTCTTACCCACAGGCGGCAGGAAAGGATATTGCCAACCCCCTCGGTTCTATTTTATCAGCAGCGATGCTGTTGGATCATTTCCAGCTGAATGAAGAAGCAGAAGCAGTGCGCAAGGCCGTGGATTGGACACTGGCGAATGGTTTTGTATCAAAAGATATCGATCCTGTCAATAATTATTCCACCACCGCCATAGGCGACCTGGTAAGCGATCATATTGAGAGGCATAGCAGGCATAACCACCATGCCAGCGTGAACCAGTCGACAATTATTTAAACAACAACTAACGCATGTTTGTAAAAAAACTGCGCGATTTGTTGATCAGTTCTTTGTTTTTGTAAAAAGGCGGAAGTATATTCGTTCCATCAAATCCTTTATGTTCAGAAGCAGGACACATACGGTAATGGGCATCGCTGCAATAATTATTGTGGTAGTCATTATTATCCCTACACTGCATGGAGGAGGAGTTATTGTCTGACGATCACCACTGATAACGATACAAACCCCGCCTCCTCAGGCGGGGTTTTTTGTTGGTGCCTGAACGAAAACAACATCATAACTATGGCAACTTATTATAACAACAACACCATCATCTACCACAACGGCGCTTATGTAAAAGCGGCCGATGCCAAAACAGACCTGTACAGCCAGTCGCTGCACTATGGCTATTCTGTTTTTGAAGGCATCCGTTCTTATCGTACAGTGAACGGCGACACAAGGATATTCAAGGCCAAAGCGCATTACGACCGCTTACAGGCATCTGCAGAAGCGCTGAACCTTCCTTATACATGGAATACCGAAGAGCTGACTGACATTACTTATGAAGTGCTGAAGCAAAACGGGCTGCAGGATGCGTATATCCGTCCCGTGATCTATGCCCCGGCCAATATGTCATTCAACCGCAACACCGAATCTTTCCTCGCGATAGAAGCATGGGAAATGGCGCCGTTCCTCGGCGAAAAATTGTTGCGGGTGATGGTTTCTTCTTTCCAGCGGCCCAATCCCAAAGGATTCAAAATACATGCAAAGGCAGGCGGGCATTATGTAAACTCCATCATGGCCAGTCATGAAGCCAAGGCAAAGGGATATGATGAAGCATTGCTGCTGGATATGAATGATCATATTGCGGAGGCGCCGGGCGCCAATGTATTTTTTGAAAAAGATGGCGTATTGTATACACCTGCACTGGGGCATATACTGCCCGGCATTACCAGGGCAACCGTGCTGGAGCTGTGTGACGAACTGAATATACGCGTGGAAGAAGGCAGGTTCAGCAGGCAGGATATATATGGTGCGGATGCAGCTTTTT
>DASVLZ010000188.1:0-3562 GCA_036384615.1 Sediminibacterium sp. | reverse complement strand
CACCGGTCTTTCCTTTTAAACTAACGGTGCCGTTCTGGTCAACCGATACGCCCGGTGATTTCTCCAGTACGTCCATGGCTGTAGACCCGGCTGCACTTATCATCGATTCTACGTTTACCACTGTTCTGTCGATCTTTCTTTCCACCATGGGCTTTTGGCTGGTAACGGAAACTCCCTGCAACGTTGCCGCCTGCTGGCCGAGCGAGATCACACCCGCATCGATCGTTGTATGCGCATCGCTGATGATGATCGGGCTGCCCGTGTATTTTTTGAAACCTGTCATGGTGATAACGATGCGGTAAGTACCGTTCTTCACTTTATCGAACAAAAAACTGCCGTTATCTGCCGACAGGGAGCTTTTGGTGATCGTTTTCTGATCGGCGCCGGATACCAGCAGCACGGTAGCGCCCTCCACGGGGCGTTGTAAAGAATCGATGATCTTTCCGGCAACGGATCCACCCGTAGTTTGGGCATGTATGGCAGTGCAAAAAAGTAAAGTGATGGCGGCAAGCAACCCATTTCTCAGTTTCATAAGCAATATTTCCTGTGTGCTGGCAGCGGTATTCCTGCCTGCTGCAATCTAAACGCAAAAAAAAGATTATGGTTACCGGTCATCAAGTAATCACGCGTTAGGGAAGAGCGGCTTAACCAGGAAAATCGCGCGGGATCCTATGCATCCTGCAGCCCAAAAGCACAAAGCCCGCGGTAAGCGGGCTTTGTGTAATCAACTTGAAATCAATGAGTGCGGATGATAGGAATCGAACCTACATGGGTCACCCCGCCAGATCCTAAGTCTGGTGCGTCTGCCAGTTTCGCCACATCCGCAGATAACAACGAAAAGAGCGCAAATGTAGGGGATTTTAGCACTTGCGCAAAAGGACTGATGAGCGGCCGGCAAGCTCATAAAATACCTATTTTAGCCATTGATGCGACCAATCAGTATTCCCCAGGACATTAACCGGTATTGGATGCTTCTCCCCAACAGTTCCGAAGCATGCCATGAAGTGCATCAGCAATACCGGCGTTTGTGTACGGATACCCCCGAGGTTTCCGTGGTAATACCGGCGTATAACGAGGAGTCGAATATTGTCAAGACCCTTCTTTCGCTCAGCTCCAGCCAGACCCAAAGACCTGTGGAGATCATCGTGGTGGATAACAATTCCCAGGACCGCACGGCGGAATTGGTACAGGCCTGCGGTGTGCGGTATGTACTGGAAACGGAGCAGGGCATCACCCCCGCACGCAACCGCGGACTGCGCGAGGCCCGCGGTACTTATGTGTTGAATGCCGATGCAGATACTTTATACCCCGCCCATTGGATAGATGCAATGGTATCGCCCCTGGCAGATGGTAACAGGGCGGCGCTCACTTATGGAAGGTTTTCTTTCATACCTGTGGGCAATACGGGCCGCGGCACTTATTTCTTCTATGAATATATTACCGATGCCGTGCGCGCTTTTCACCGTTATTTCAGGGAAGAGGCGGTGAATGTGTATGGGTTCAACTCAGGGTTCAGGCGCGTGCAGGGTATGGAGGTGAGCGGTTTTGACCATCCCCCCGGAACCAATGAAGACGGATGGCTGGCACTGAAGCTACGCAATAAAGGATTCGGCAAACTGCATTACGCAAAACAGGCATTGGTATGGACTACCGACAGGCGGCTGCAGATAGACGGAGGCTTCCGGAAAGCGCTCGGCAAAAGAATAAAACGCTTTTTTAGCTGACAGTTGGTGTTCACTGTGTATCTTTTAGTAGGTTTGAACCCATTGGGGTCTATTAAATATTATAAAAAACCGTAACAGTTTGGAAGAACAGGAAAAGAAATGGCAGATACTCGTAATGGATGATGAGGTATCGATGCAAACCATTTTGCGCCGGTTCCTGGGTAAATTCTATAAAGTGCATGTGTGCAGCAACGGGCTGGAGGCAATGTCGTACCTGCAGGATGGCAATATTCCCGATGCAGTCATATCCGACCTGAATACTCCGCCGATGGGCGGGCTCGAACTGCTCAGCCAGATGAAGGCGAGCGATTTCTTCAATTCCATACCCGTTATCGTACTCTCGGCCGATGAACGTTCCGAAATGCGGATCAAATGCCTCGAAGCCGGTGCCGATGACTTTGTTGTCAAACCCTTTAACCCGCGCGAACTGGCAGCAAGACTGGCTGCTGTGCTGCGCCGCGTAGGAAAAGGAAACGATGATGAATGAAGCCTGAACAGGACATATCTGCAGAGCCTGTGATTGCACTGGTAGGCCTCGATGAAAAGCATACCGAACTTTTCAAACAATGCGATTTCCAGGGTACGCCGCTCATGTTTTTTGCCAATGGCCTGGAACTGGCCAATGAATGGAGCAGGCATAAACCCCATATCGTAGTGGTGGTAATACAGAGCGAAATTGTGGCGCCAATGGGCATACCTATGCTGAAGACCTTCCAGAAAAAAGGGCTTCCCGCCATGCAGTATGTTCTGCTCTGTAACCAGTGGACAAATGAAACCCGCGACCTGGCATTGTCTGCCGGCATCAGCGAGGCTTTCCGTTTTCCGTTGAAGAAGAAAAGACTGGAGAAGCGGATCAGGTTCCTCGTTGCCAACCACGACAAGATCACGCGGCCTTATCGGGAAGATGTTTCGCTTCATTACAAAGTACCTTTTGCCAAACGGGTATTCGATGTTTTTTTTGCCGGGCTTGCGTTGCTGCTGTTATCGCCGCTTTTCCTGGTCATATACATCCTGGTACGGCTTGAGTCGAAAGGCCCTGCTTTTTATTATTCACTGCGTGTGGGTACGGGCTACCGTATTTTCCGTTTCTATAAATTCCGCTCCATGTATGTGAATGCCGACCAGCGCCTGAAAGAGTTCAAGCACCTGAACCAGTATGCCGGCAATACAGAGGAAGCGGAGGTTGCGGATACCAATACCGATATGGTTCTTTGTGATGAATGCAAACGTGCAGGCAACACCTGCCAGTTTACCATATACGCCGATAATGTACGCTGGTGTGAAAAACAATATACCGGCTCCCGCAAATCCAGGGAAGGCTCGGCTTTCTTTAAACTGAAAGATGATCCCCGCATTACCCGTGTGGGCCGTTTTATCCGCAACACCAGCATTGATGAACTTCCGCAGCTATGGAATGTATTGATCGGTGATATGAGTATTGTAGGCAACCGCCCCCTGCCTCTTTATGAAGCGGAGAAACTCACTACCGATAAATATTCACTCCGTTTTATGGCGCCTGCCGGCATCACCGGCCTCTGGCAGGTAGAAAAAAGAGGTAAAGGCGATATGAGCGAAGAAGAGAGGCTTATGCTCGATAATGCCTATGCCCGAAACCACAGCTTCTGGAAAGATATCCGGCTGATACTTCGCACCATACCCGCACTGTTTCAGAAGGAAAGCGTGTAGAGAGGATTGCAAATTGCAGATTGCAGATTTTCAAATTTGCCATCTGCAATCTGCCATCTCAAATCCTCGCCCACTCCCCTCTCTCCCCATCATACTGTTTAATAACTTTTGCAGGATTGCCAGCGGCTATGCTGTAAGGGGGTACATCTTTG
>DASVLZ010000187.1:0-2898 GCA_036384615.1 Sediminibacterium sp. | reverse complement strand
ATGCAGGGAGTGATGTGTATACCGCTGATGATATGCCTCCTATCGATTACCTCGTTATTACGCACGACCACTGGGACCATCTTGACTATGACACGATAACAGCCTTACAGCCCAAAGTGCGCCAGGTGATCACGGGGCTGGGCACAGGCGCTCACCTGGAACGGTGGGGGTATGCCGCTGATATGATCAGGGAACTGGATTGGTTTGAAGAATACATGCCCGATACAGGTTTTGTGTTTACCGCATTGCCTGCGAGGCATTTTTCGGGAAGAGGTTTTACACGCAATGGCTTTTTATGGGTTTCCTTCGCGCTGACCACTCCTTCGCACCGTATTTACCTGGGCGGCGACTCAGGGTATGACACACATTTTTCGGAAACAGGAAAGCAATATGGCCCATTCGACCTGGCCATACTGGAATGCGGTCAATACAATACTTTCTGGCCTTATATACACATGCAGCCTGAAGAAACGGTACAAGCCGCAAAAGACCTCCGGGCCAAACAGCTGCTGCCCGTACACTGGGCAAAATTCAGCCTCGGCCTGCATGCATGGGATGAACCCATCAAACGCGTATACACCGAAGCCCAACGACTGCAACAATCCTTACTACACCCCATGATCGGCGAAGTGGTTCCACTGGACAAAGAAGAAAAAACATTCAGCAGGTGGTGGGAGTGAAAAATCCAAAAAGCTAACAGCCAAAGGCTAAAAGCCCAAGAACATGAAAACCGGCATTTCCCTAACCGATATTACCATCAGAACAACATTACAGCCAGGCGATATCGGCTATATCATACACATGCACGGACGGCTGTACAGCAGCGAATACGGTTATGGTATTGGATTTGAAACCTATGTGGCAGAGGGATTCCATGAGTTTTATACCAACCTTGATGAAACCAGGGATGCTGTATGGATATGCGAGCACAACGCAAAGATCATCGGGTTTCTATTGCTGATGCACAGGAATGATGCGGCGCAGCTGCGGTATTTTATACTCGAGCCAGCTTACAGGAGCATCGGGCTCGGCAATCAACTCATGTTGCTATTCACCGATCATCTCCGTGAGAAAGGATACCGTTCTGCGTATCTCTGGACCACGGATGAATTACCCGCATCAGCACATCTCTATAAAAAATACGGGTTCCGGCTTACGGATGAAAAACCTTCGGAAGCATTCGGGAAAAAAGTGGTTGAGCAGCGGTATGAATTAACGATACAATAGCTCAATCAGCAGAAGCATGAATCTTTTCTCTCGCCCATCCCAATGCAAGGGATAACTGTTCTTCGCGGGTAAGACTGGAATTATCGAGCACGATAGCATCTTCCGCCTTGCGCAGCGGGCTGAATTCGCGGTTACTGTCTATATAGTCGCGCATTTCAAGATTGGCCCTCACTTCCTCGAGGGTGATGGAAGGATTTTTTGCGTACAGTTCCTTAAACCTTCTCTCTACCCGCACTGCTGGGTCTGCCATAACAAATATCTTCAATTCGGCATCCGGGAAAACAGTGGTGCCTATATCCCTGCCATCCATCACAATACTTTTCTTCTCTCCCATTTTCTGCTGCTGCGCCACTGCAAATTCACGTACTTCCTTTATAGCAGACACTTCACTCACATGTTCGCTCACCAGCATATCGCGTATCAATGCCTCCACATCTTCATCATTCAGCAGCATATCGCTTTGTCCCGTTTGCGGGTTATAGGCAAATTCGAGGGATATTTCGGAAAGGGCCTGTATCACTTCTTCCTTTTTATTCCAGTCAACATGCTGCCGCAGGAAATACAGGGTAATGGCACGGTACATGGCGCCGCTGTCGATGAATACATAGTTCAGCTCATTGGCGAGCTGCCTGGCCAGCGTACTTTTTCCGCAGGAAGAAAAACCGTCTAATGTAATGATGATAGGGGACATACAATAACCGCGCAATATATTTTCGCAAAGTTACGGCTCCGGGGCAAAACAAAATCTTTTATGCGGAATGGGAGAAACAGGAGTCTGGCGGAAAGCTGTTTTATACCCGGCCTCGCATCATCACATAGGCATCAGTACATGATCGATCACGTACAGCACTCCATTATTCTGGAATACATTTTTTATGGATACGGTTGCCGTGCCGCCTTTTTCGTCTGTGAGAAGGATCTGGTCGCCCTTAAGCGAAGCAGTTAATACCCCGCCTGCAACGGTCCTGATCGCTGCCTTGCCTCCTCCCTCGCTGATCTGTTTGGCAATGCCCGCCGCATCCCATTTTCCTGCTACCATGTGGTAGGTAAGCAGTTTGGTAAGCAGGGGTTTGTTTTCAGGGCGCATGAGGGATGTGAGCATACCTTTCGGGAGTTTTGCGAATGCTGCATTGGTGGGCGCAAATATTGTATAAGAGCCATTACCTTCCAGCATGGAAGCCAGCCCGGCAGACCTGATCGCAGCCACCAGCGTGGTATGGTCTGCCGAGTTTACCATATTCTGTATAATATTCTTCGAAGGATACATAGGCGCCCCGCCTACCTGTACCGGGTTTTGGGCCCCGGCAGCAGCCGCAAATGCGGTAAAGACTATCAGTATCAGCCATATTTTTTTCATACAACAGGTTTGATTATAACTATCCAAAAATCATTCCCGCAGGAGGAGGGTCTATACAGGGAACAATATGTCCTTCCGTTTCCGCATTTCTCCTGCGATGAACTGTGCACCTGCATCGCCTGCCTCGAGTTTTGAGAGGATATGGTGATAGCTGTCCCTGTCGCGGTTCTGGCTCAGTTTGAATACATGATCGAGCGTATCCACTTTTATTTCAAACCCATTTATTGCGGGCAGCATCCGGCTGATGTATTCTTCGGGCAGGTTGCGGTAAGATGCAGCGGAAGTATCGTCTTTCTCAAAATGAGTGGTCGTAT
>DASVLZ010000186.1:0-3490 GCA_036384615.1 Sediminibacterium sp. | reverse complement strand
GAATGCCAGTACGCAGACGGTAAAACCGATCACTTTTTTAAACCAGAATTTCTTATTCATCACATTTCATTTTAATCGTTAGTCAATAATGCTTCCTTCAGCAGGCTCAGCCTTTCGCGCAGGTGCAATACCGCGTAGCGTTTGCGGCTGAGCAGTGTGTTGATGGTTTCGCCCGTTTGTTCCGCAATGATCTTGAAGGGCACGCCTTCCAGCTCATTCAGTATGAACACCTGTTTCTGCGCTTCCGGAAGCTCGTCCAGCGCATCATGCAATGCCTCCCAGAACAGGTTACGCAGGTATTCGGTTTCCGGGTTCTGGGAATTATCCGGCAGCAGGTCCGACCAGTCAAACCCGGTCTCCTCATCTGTTTCGGGATAAATATCCTCTATCAGTACAGGCTTGTGTTTACGCTGCCTGTCGATGATCTTGTTGCGCGTAACCGTAAACAACCAGCTGGTTAATTGTTCTATCGGTTTTGTATTGCCGATGAACTGGTAAAAAACATCCTGCAGGATATCTTCCGCGTCCGCCTCATTGCTTACCCGTTTGCGAATAAACCCCATCAGGCGCTTGCTGTAAGCGTTTACGACTTCGGTTATATTGTTTTTCCGGGCTTCGGACATCTCTGTTGCTATCGTCATGACCTTCACCATTGATGAGGTTGACGGGTGTGGAGCGTGAATATTGTAGGTACTGCTATTTTTTATTCCAGCCGGCCGATGGCGGGGTCATTATCCTGGTATTCATCTTTCAGCCGCGCCAGTTCCTTTTTCATCTCTGCCAGTACCTTGCTGTACCGGGGATTGTTTACCAGGTTCTTCAGTTCATTATGGTCTTTTTCGAGGTCGAACAGTTGCCATTCCTTTACGGTATAAAAATAGATGAGCTTATAGCGGTCGGTCCTTACGCCAATATGCTGCAGTACCGTATGGTCGGCTTTGTATTCATAAAAATGATAATACAGGCTTTTCCGTGGCAGGCTGGTATTAGGTGAATGCAATATTCCGGCGAGACTCATCCCCTGCATAAAAGCAGGAACGGGTATGCCGGCCACATCCAGCAGGGTGGGGCCGAAGTCGATGTTCTGTACCATGGCATTGGCATGCGTGCCTGCGGGTATATGTCCCGGCCATCTTACCATAAAAGGTGTGCGCATGGATACATCATACATCCAGCGTTTATCGAACCAGCCGTTCTGTCCCATATAAAACCCCTGGTCCGAAGTATAGACCACTATGGTATTTTTCGAGAGGCCGGATTGGTCGAGGTAATCCAGCACCCTTCCCACATTTTCATCCACGGAAGCAATACAGGCCAGGTAATCCTGCAGGTACCATTGGTATTTGTATTTCAGGAGCTCTCTGCCCTTTGGTTTCAGTTTCTGCAACAGCTCGCCGCGGCTTTTGTAAAGTTCTTTTACGCGCTCCCTGTCTTTTTCCGGTACGCGCCGCATGGTAATGGCGTAGTTTCGTATATCGGCCGAATCGGGCCGCAGCCAGGGAATATCCATGATATAGGCGGGGTCTACTTTCAGGTCGTTGCAGAGTTTCATATCAGGCAATATGCTCATGGTCTGCAGACGCCAGGCAGTGCCGTGGCCGGCGGTATCTTCATACAAAGTTTCCGGTTCGGGGAATACTTTATCATGAAAGGCCTCGATGTATTTCAGCGGGGGGAAGAAATTGCGGTGCGGGGCTTTGTGGTGCAGGAACAGGGTGAAAGGTTTTGAAGGATTGCGTTTTTCTTTCAGCCAGGCCAGGGCTTCATCGGTGATCACATCTGTTGCATAGCCGTGGTAGGTAGATGTATCGCCCTGCATGCTGATCACGCGGGGTTCAAAATACAACCCCTGCCCGGGCACGATCTTCCAGTAATCGAAGCCCTTCGGATAGGTTACCAGGTGCCATTTGCCGATGACAGCGGTCTGGTAGCCGGCCTGCTGCATGAGTTTGGGAACGGTTACAAGAGAGGTGTCGAACCGGCTGCGGTTATCGGTAAAACCGTTTTTGTGTGAGAACATGCCCGTGAGAATGGTAGCCCTTGCCGGCCCGCAGATGGAGTTGGCTACAAAAGCACGGTCAAAACGCACACCTTCGGCGGCAATCCTGTCTATATTGGGCGTTTGTATGAAATGTTTGTTATAAGCGCTGATGGCATTGGCATCATGGTCATCGCTCATGATGTAAATGATATTGGGGTGTTGCTGTGCTGCCAGCAACAGCGGCAGGTGAAGCAGGCAGGTGAGTATTTTTTTCATGTGGCAGCAGGTATTCTGTTTCTAAGGTATTGAAGTTTGTAACTTAGTCAAAACCGTTGTATGGAATTCGGACGTGTACCCGAAGCGGAATTGGATCATATTAATTTTAATTTGCCGAAAGAACCTTCTTTCAATAAGCAGGTATTGCCCGGCAAGAAAGCAAAACATCCCAAGGTATACTTGGGCTGTGCCAAATGGGGGCGTACTGAATGGGTGGGGAAGATATATCCTCCCAAAACCAAAGAAAAAGACTTCCTGGATCATTATGTGCAGCATTACAACAGCATTGAGCTGAATGCCACGCATTATAAGATCTATGGAGCAGCGGGTATTGCCAAATGGGCGGCGAAGGCGGGTGACCGCGATTTTAAGTTCTGCCCCAAAATGTACCAGGGCATCACGCACCGCGGCAGCCTGCTGAATAAGGATTTTGCCGTTTCAGAATTCCTGAGAGGGATTGTAGCATTTGAAAAAAAACTCGGGCCGGTATTTGTGCAGCTGAGCGACAGTTTTTCGCCAAAAAGAAAAGAGGAAGTATATACTTTCCTGAAAACACTGCCCACTGACATGAGCTTTTTCCTGGAAGTACGCCATCCCGACTGGTTTGCAAAAGAGGAAATATGGAAAGAGCTGATGCAAACGTTGCAGGAACTGAACATGGGTATCGTGATCACAGATACAGCGGGCCGCAGGGATTGCGCGCATATGTACCTAACCATACCCAAGACGTTTATCCGTTTTGTAGGCAACAGCCTGCATAAGACCGATTATCCACGGGTAGATGAATGGATCGGCCGCATGAAACAGTGGCTCGATAAAGGCATGGAAGAGCTATACTTTTTCATGCACATGCATGACGAAGCAAAATCGCCGGAACTTACGGTGTACCTGGTGGATAAGATGAATAAGGAATGCGGGCTGCACCTGATCAAGCCGAAGTTTGTAGAGCAGCAGCCAGGATTGTTTTAATGGATTGATGAGATAGATTATCTGGCCACTGATCATTTTCCGGGTTCGGGAAAACGATTATTTCACTTCATATAATTCCTCCCATCTCGTAGTATATCTCGGGCTGCGCAGTTCCTGCCGCATTTTCCAGTCGCGCGAAGTGCCGGAGGAGGCGAATTTTAATATGTCGTTACGCATGGCAAAGTTCACATTGTCTATCATGGTCATGAGCAGGCGGTTCCTGGTCTGGGCGGGCGGTGCAAAAAGATTTCCCTGGATGGATGC
>DASVLZ010000185.1:0-6088 GCA_036384615.1 Sediminibacterium sp. | reverse complement strand
TGATATACACTGATATAATGAGTGATGGTTGCTTAATCGAGTGAAAGCTCGATGGCGGGGTCCCAGAATTTCTTTTCAAAATCCACTACGGTATCGTTCTTCACTTTCACTTTTTCCTTTGCTAACAGTTCCTCCATTTGTGTTGGGGTGGCAAAATGGGCTTTGCCGCTGAGCATGCCGTTGCGGTTAACCACACGATGCGCGGGTACCCTGGGTCTGGCATGAAAAGATCCGTTCATGGCCCATCCCACCATACGCGCACTCATCTTCGTACCCAGGTAAGCAGCAATAGCGCCATAGGAAGTGACCCTCCCCCTTGGTATCAATCTCGCCACCTCATGCACCTGTTCAAAAAACGACACATCTTTTCTGCCGCTGGGAAGAACGGTTTTCAATTTCGCAGTCGGCTTTTTTTTACTGGCAGGCATAACAAATGGTTTGTAAGGCAAATTACAAAATAGGCAGAAGCAAATCAGGCGATATTCTTTATTTGCCTGCAGAACAGACGCGCTTATGTATGCCTGATCCGCCCCTGCCGGAATCCATCAACGGGCCTTACTACATAACGGCTGATGAGTGCCGACAGCAACAAAGTACCGGTAAGCGTAAGCAGGATCACTGGTAATGAGCGGAAAACTGCTGTCTGGCTGTTGACCATACTAATGGTCTGCAACACCAGCATATGGGAAAGATACACGGGATAAGAGAGATCGCCGAGGTAATTATCGAACCGGCGTATACGCGGCATATTGATCAGGAACGGAAGAGAAAGAAAGACCAGGAAAAGATAATAATCTTTTTTACCCGTTATATAAGGAAGACGGCTATACAGTATGGTTAACAGTATAACAGATATCCATATACACAGGCTTGCCGTAAACGTAACGGTGAGCCTGTTCTTCAGAAAAACATACACCCTGTACGCAATATTCCCTGAAAGGAACAGCAGCAGCTGTGAAGGCAGGAACCGGAATACCCAGGGATCGTAATGCAGCTGCAGTATATGAACCAGGTAATACCTGAGCAGCCAGCTCAACGCCATGCATACGGCGACAATATACCATTTCCTGCGCAGCAGCAGGGGCGCCAGCAGGTAAAAACCCAGTTCCACACCCAGCGACCATCCCTGTGGAATAACGAGGAAATTGAACAGGAAGGGATAGGTTTTCATGAAGTCGGCAGTAAAGAACAGCCCGCCGGTGGCTTTGTTGAGCCCGAGAAAGGAAACCATGTCCTGCCCGAGTATGGCAATATTGGTGAAGCTGAGAAAACTGATGCCCGGCCAGTTCATTTTAAAATGCACAATATGGTGAAATACCAGTATGGGATAACCCGTAATGCACCAGCAAAGCAATTGCATGAGCACCGCCAGCAACAGCACTGCCCAGTACGCCGGATACAGTTTCAGCAGCCGGTTGGTGATGAACAGGGTATACTTGCCGTTGGCGCCGATATACTTGGTATCAAGTATGAGCGACATATAAAAACCCGAAATGATAAAAAAAGCTTCCACTGCCACTCCGCCGCCCACGAACTGTATGCCGGCCGCATTGCTGTGAAACAGCAGTACGGAAATGGCCAGTAACAATCGGAGAGTTCCCATACTTATATATGTTTAGGATGCAGCAGGCTCATCGCCGTTCTTCTGCCTGAGCAACTCACTGCGCCGCGGTTCGGGAACAGAAATATACTCATAAGGACAATGCCTGCAGCCATTTCCGCAGCAGAACCCTTTTTCGAGATGGAACTTTTCTGTAAACACCATAAAGCCCTGCTCGTTATAATAGAAGTCGATGCCTTCAATCAGTTTGCTGCTCACTGAACATTTGTTTTAGCGCCTCATCCTTTTCGGCGGGAAGATCTTTATCAATGCGGAAATGGATATGATGTATGCGGCTGCTTTGCGCTATGTCCAGCCCTTCATAATGTGTTTTTATCTGCAGCTCGGGGCTGATGGTTGTTGCCCCATACACATGATCGGTCTTCTCAATCAGCTGCAGTCCGAACAGGTCAATCACAGCCAGGGTAAACCGGTACAGGTCCGGGCTGTCTGTTTTCAGGTGAACGCTTCCGTTGGCAGCGAGTACCTGCCGGTAAAGACGCAGGAAGCGCGGATGCGTAAGCCTTTTCTTCGCCCTCGAGCCGCGAAGCTGGGGATCGGGGAAAGTGATCCATATTTCAGAAACCTCGCCCGGGTTAAAATAGTCGGTGAGCTTATCAATATGCGAGCGGATAAAAGCCACATGCTGCAAACCCTCATCCAGCGCTGTTTTGGCGCCGCGCCATATGCGGTTGCCTTTGATATCGATACCAATAAAATTCCTGGCGGGGAATAATCGCCCCAGCCCCACAGCATACTCCCCTTTGCCGCAGGCCAGTTCGAGTGTGAGCGGGGATGTATTGTGAAAGAATTCCGCCCATTTTCCTTTCATGCCCTGCGGGTATTCCAGCACATTCCCGAAATGCCTGATCGCTTCAAAACGGACCATTTTTTTTTGTCCCATCCTGCAAAAATAATAAAGACGGCGAAAAGCGCTCTCATACGCCCTTACCCGCCAGCGCCTTTAATACGATCTGTTTGGGAGGAAGGGATAGCAGTACCGAAGCTTCCGTAACCAGCTCCTTGCAGCCATCCATAGTAAGGGAAATGGCATGGGATTCTTCAGAGTCCCACAATTCGGTAACCCAGATGCAGTCTTCATCAGTTGCATGGGTATTGATGATATACAGTTTACACCCATCAGCAGTTGATACAATATCGTTGGCTTTTTTGAGGATGTCAACCAATTCCTTCCCTTTTCCGGGATGGGCTACAAATTGGGTGTACAATGCATATTGCGCCATGGTGTGATCGGTTTAGTGAATGTAATAATATGCAAATTATATGCCCATCCGGAATACGGATGTTAATAATCAAAGATCCTTGCAAAGTGGTTTTCCAGGTGATTGCGCATAGCTGTCCTGAATTTATCGGGATCACCGTTTTCCAGTATATCCACCAGTCCCTGGTGGGATACAAAAGTTTTGAGAAGAGGTTGTTTTTTCAGTATACCGCTGTTATGCACGTAATCAAACACAGGTAATAACATTTTCTGGAACTTCTTCATGGCATGGTTACCGGTTATCTCATAAAGCTTTCCATGGAATGCGATCTCATGTTCAATATTGAATAAATGGAACTGCGTTGCCGGCGGTTCATTGCTTACGATCCTTTTCAATTCACTGATATCATCGGGCGTAATGCGGTGAAACAGCAGGTCTGCCATGCCGATCTCCAGCACCAGCCGTATTTCAAACATATCACGCAATGTATCCTGGTCAAGGATATAAGGGTTAAGGCTTTTGCTGAGATTGCCGAAAATATCAGGACTGGTAATTACAGCGCCTTTTTTCTTTTTGGATTCAATAAGCCCCATTGTCCGTAAGCGCAGCAGCGCTTCCCTGATCACCGTTCTGCTTACGCCGAGGGTGGCTGCCAGTTCTACTTCCTTGGGAATACTTTCCCCGATCTTCAGTTTCTGCTGCTGCAATAACTCTACCAGCCTGGCTTCTACTTTGTCAACAAGAGAACTGTTATCGATAGCCTGTATATTTTCTGATAATAATGCACTCATAGCTATATTATGTATGACATGTTAATCCCTAATCAAAGATATATCTTTTTATATAAACAAAAATATATTTGCAAATAATTGATTAACAATATATAAAAAATATTTCACCATTTTCTTGGAGAAATCAAGGCAAAGTTGATATTTTTATTATGTCGTACATAATACGATATATTATTTTTCCAATAACTAAATTGCCTGGTATGAAACCTTCTTTTTTACAATGTTTCTGTTTGTGTTTCCTGCTCCTGGTCTGTTCCTCGGGCTGGGCACAAACTAAAAAAATTTCCGGTAAAGTTACTGATGAGGACGCTAAGCCGCTGCAGGGCGTGAGCGTAGTAGTGAAAGGGAGCTCCAAAGGCGTGCAAACAGACGCTTCCGGGTCGTTTTCCATTGATGCTGCCAAAGGAAGCACTCTTGTATTTTCCTTTACGGGGTTTGCTTCCCAGGAAGTGCTGGTGGGCGAATCCTCCGAACTTACACTGTCACTGAAAACCGAAGTTGCCCGCCTCGGCGAAGTGGTTGTGGTGGGTTACGGTACGCAATCGCGCAGGAATGTAACAAGTTCTATTGCCAAACTGGATAACCAGGTACTGGAGAGCGCCCCGCGATCCAATATCGGGAGTGCCCTGCAGGGCACACTGCCCGGCTTAAGGGTAATTAATGCAACGGGCCAGCCCGGCGCCACACCAAATATTTTGTTGCGCGGCGGTGCATCCATCAATAACCCCGGGTCTCCCCTGGTAGTAGTAGATGGTGTGATACGTGCATTCAATGATATCCCTGCCGAAGACATTGCATCAATAGAAGTATTAAAGGATGCGGCCGCTACTGCCATCTACGGCGCAAGGGCCAACAATGGTGTTATACTGATTACCACCAAACAGGGAAAACCCGGCAAATCGGAAATGACTTACCGGTTCACCTCAGCTTACAATAAGCAGCGGGAGAACTACCGCTTTATGAATGCCAAAGATTATATTTATTACGGCAGGCTGGGAAACCTCAACTCCGGGATTGCATTAAGTGCCATGAACGCAACGAGGGGAATGGGTCTGCTGACCAACGTGGCTGATCTTGCCACCTTTGATATCAGGGCATACAATTCTTCCACAGCTTACCTGTTGCAGGCCGGCTGGGATACGATAGGCGATCCCTATGGCGGTACCATCATCTTCAAAGACCATAGCGGTGAAGTAGAGAACATCGTTTTCAGGAATACACATACACAGGACCATTATATCGGCCTTACAGGCGGTAATGACAGGGGGCGTTATTATGCCAGCTTTGACTATTATAAAGAAGACGGGATTATCATAGGTTCAGGCTACCAGCGTTATTCAGGTACCCTGAACGGCTCCTATAAAATAAAGCCTAACCTGGAAGTGGTTTCCGGGGTTAACCTCTCCACCTCTTCACAACTGGGAGTGAACGGAAGCGAGGTGAACAGTATGTACCGGAATCTTGCCCTGTGGCCAACACTCAATCCCTGGCTGGATTCTGCCAAAACACAACCTAACCCGGGCAACGGCATTAACGATGGTAATCCCTTATACTGGTTAAGCCGTTTGGACAGGCGCAATGAAGTGAACAGGATCACGGCCAATGCATCTCTTAAATGGGATATCATGCCGGGTTTGTTCCTTAAAGCCAGCGGTAACGCCTATCTGAATGAATCGTTGAATGAATCGTTCCAGCGGTCTACGCAAACCTATGCCAACATATTTGCCACACCGCCTTCTTTCAGCAGTACCAGCAGAACTTCCAGCGCATCTTTCTCGCGCGATTTCTCTACGCAGTTCAATGCCAGCATCAACTACACCAAAACATTTGCTGAAAAACATAACCTCAATGTGATGGCTGCCGCGGAGTATTATGGTGTTAAATCCTATGACCAGAATACAGTGGGCTCCAATGCGCCTACAGATGATATACCTACTGCCAACGCATCAACCACATTTGCCGCGGGCAGCAACAACACTTCGAAATCTGAATACAGGATCGCTTCCACATTTGCATGGATCGATTACAACTATGACCAGCGGTTCCTGCTGCGACTGGTTGCCCGCCGCGACGGCGTTTCTGCCCTGTCTGATAAAAACCGTTTCGGATTTTTCCCGGGCATGTCTGCCGGATGGAATATGCACAGGGAGAAATTCTTCGACAAATCAGCTTTGTCTAACGTGATCTCCACATTAAAGCCGAGGGTAAGCTATGCTGTTAACGGTAACGTGGCAGGACTGGGCAGGTACGAAGTACAGGGAGTGTATGGTTCACAGGGTCTTTATAATGGTGCGGCAGGTTTTCTCAACACCGGCCTCGTGAACAATGACCTGCGCTGGGAAAAAAGCAAAACACTGGATATAGGCCTCGATGTAGGTTTGCTGAAAGACCGTATTACACTGCTGTTTGATTACTACGACAGGAGGACCAGCGACCTGCTCACCAACCTTACATTGCCCAGCTATGTTGGCTTC
>DASVLZ010000184.1:0-7316 GCA_036384615.1 Sediminibacterium sp. | reverse complement strand
CACCGGTTACTGCCTGCGCCATCTGCAGGGTTTGCTGTGTAGGTACGCCATACTGGAAATCCTTTACAGGATTGCCGGAATAAGCCATTACCCGCAATTCTCCTTTATCCCTTTTTTCCGCAGGGCCATTACAGGATACTTCTATCCTTCCCTTCTGCATCAGTGCTTCAGACATGGCTGCTGTAGATACCCTCCATTGTCTGAGCAGGCTATCGTGGTGCTGTGCAGCAGCAGTAAAAACATCATCGCGCAGCCTTACCTTATTCATGGCCATGTACGGATCGCTATCGCTCATATCTTTCCATACCGAGCCCAGCAGCAGTGAAGACTCCACATCCATATGATGTGTAACGGAGCTGAAAACAAATTCAGTCCGGCTGCCATACATCACCAGTTGTGGATACACGCGTATATGCATCATACCCGCTACCGTTACCAACGGTTTGGTGCCGGCAGAACCGGATACCTTCAACCCGATAAAGCTTACTTTGAACATGCCGCCGGTAAATGTGGTAACAGACCTGGGGCGCAGCTTGCATACAATGGTTTCTTCGCCATTGCCTTTTACGCCCAGTGAAAAAGCAATATCTTCTTCGGAACCGATAGTATACTGGAAAGGAATGAGAAAAGAAACAGGACTGCCTGCAGCCGCATAGGGAACTACTTCACTGGTACACCTTACTTCCCTCGCATAGGGAGAGCCACCCCTGAAGAGCAGTTGAACACCGTGTACCAGGTCGCCTTCCCAGTTCTGGTAAGCCTGCGACCAGAGCGTGCCATCATACCAGCCGAATTTCCCGCGAAGCGCATCTTCCTGTGCCGTGGCGGATTCCTGCGGAAAAGGGAATTCGCTGTACCCATATCTCCATTTGAATGAAACCGATTGATCGCCCCGGTAATAATGCGTTCCTGTTGCCTGTGCGAAAGCCGTTGTGGAAAACAGGCATATGAATAACAGCCGGCAAACAACTGCCGGTACTATTTTACCTGATATATGTTGTACCATACTGCCCATGATGGTTTCTCCGCCGGGTAGCTATGTCAGGCAGAAAGCCTGCTACCGGCTTTTTTCTGTTTCACAATTACCGTTATGGCGGTAAGTACGATCACTGCCCCTACCAGCATAGCGATCTTCCCGTTTTCAGCAATATATCCCAGCACGGTAATGCCAAAGCCCACAAAGGCGGTGCTCCATGCAATTACTTTAATACCGAACAGGTTTTGTCTGGCGGCTTCTGTGTTCACAGCCACTGTGGCATCCTGCTGTTTATGGAGATAGGGAATGTTCTTCCCTGTAAAATAACCATAAGTTTCATACGCCAGCAGCAGGAGGAACGGGAAACCCACACCAACCACGGTTTCCATGGTTCGCGAAAGTGTGAAACCCAGGACGGGCTGTCCGAATATTTTGAAGAAAAGACTCACACCCAGCGACAATGCCGAGATATAGATGAGTGAAGCAGCCGTTTGTCTTTTTGAAAACAGTGAATAGATGACCGGGCCAAATAAACTGCCACCTGCTATCGCCGCCGTACTCAACACCACTTCCACAATACCACCCGCGGCAGGCACTAGTATTGCGAGGAAGATGGTACCGGCACCGAACAAAACTGTAAACACACGCGCCACGAATATTTTTCCTTTTTCCGATGTGTTCCTGAAGAAAATATCTTTCCAGATATCGTGCGCAAAAATAATGGCTGCTGTATTGATCGTGGTATTCGCTTTACTTGCTGTAGCGGCGATCATACCCGAAAGCACCAGTCCGATGAGTCCTGCCGGCAATACTTTCTGGCAAAGCATCATATAGGCGCTTTCTGCTTCCATGCCCTGCAGGGAAGGATTGATTACGCGGTAGATCATCGGCGGAAGCATCCAGATAATGGGCGCTACGAGGTAAAGACCGGTAAAGAGATACGCTACTTTTTTGGCATTCTTTGTGGAAGAAACAGAAGTATACCGCTGCACATAACTCCAGTTGCCTGCGATATACACCACCTGGTACACAAAGAACGACAGCATAAAGCCGATACTATATTCAGTATTCACAGGTTCAAAAAAACGCGGCGGCGCTTTCTGTAAAAAGACTGACATGCCTCCCACTTCAGACAATGAAAGCGGTATGATAATGATCACAGCTGCGGAAAGGATCACGAACTGCACCACATCCGTGGCAAGCACACCCCATAATCCGCCACCTGTTGTATAGATGATGATCGTAATGCCGATGCAGATAATACAGGTTTCCAGAGAGAATGGTGTGGCCACATATACGATCTTGCCTACCGCGTACAACACGGCAGCCGTACTCACCAGGCTGTACAGCAGTACCATGTAACTGAAATATTGTTTGGCAGATTTACCGAAACGGCTTCCCAGGTATTCCGCGGCCGTGGCGGCGCCCGTATTCTTCCAGCGTGCAGCGATCCATAGCGCCGTTACCAGTCCGCTCACGCACATGGTAAACTGTATGGCATTGGCCACCAGTCCATACCTGTACGCGATGGAACCCCACACAACAAAAGTGGCTGCGGAAAAATAAGAGATGAAGAGTGAAAGCCCGTTGATCCACCAGGGTGTTTGTCCGCCTGCCTCAAAAAAAGATTTGGAGCTCTTGCTGCTCTGCACGGTAAATACCAGCCCGATGATCACCATCAGTACCGCGAACACACTCATCACACCAAAATCCAGTTTACTCATATGCTCCTGATAATATTATTCGCTTAATAACATCTTATCTCGAAAATAGCCGCCGGTATATTGGCCAGCGGATGTTCACATTCAATCACAAGTGTATCTGTAACCACGGGTTCTTCCAGTGTAATGATATTCCTTGTCTGATAATTATCCGTAATTTTTTTCAGGAGTCTGCCTGCGCCATCATACACAGCATAGTTCCTTATGCAGAACGGCATTACATCATCTGCATGCTGCATGAGCACCGATTCCATGGGATGGTCAAAGTCGGTATCAAAACCCAGCTGTATGGTATGGATGGTTACTTCATTACTCCATTTGAGCGCTACCCTGGGCGCAGTATCATCCAGCGATGCTGCCCATGCATTGGGAGAAAGGTATGGACGCGCCAGGCCGTTTTGTATATCATCCGCCCTATATACATGCACAGGTTCGGAAAAAGTTATGGCGAGGTTATGCCCGGCGGGCCTGCGCTGCGGCGTCCATAATTCAAAAGCATCAATGCCGATGTCTTCCGGGGGCGTTTGCACGCCTGTATTGGAAACGGCTTTGTTCATGGCCTGGAAAAGCGACAACACACCGGTAAGCCTTATATCAGACACATATGCTGATACCAGGGGATGTTTTCTCAATATGAGAAAAACATACCCGGTTTCCACGATCTCTGTATTCCACTTCAGAGTGACAGAATTCTTCCCTTTGTTTAATGAAAGGATGCGCTCTTCCAGCATTTCATCCGGCGTATAATTTCCTTTGCGCTGCGATACTGCGAGTTGAACCGGCACTTCGCCGGCTTCTTCTGCATACAGGTCAAAATACATTTCGGGAAGCATGCCTGCTGACACGGGTATCATCTGCGCCATACCGGTATCTTTCAGGGGATACAGGTCGCCATTAGCGGCAAGCTGCTGCAACCTGTATTCGCTCGATGCTGCCATGGTTGCTTTCCTGGCAAGATCATGCGGGTCTTCATTCTTATATGCCGGTATAAACTGCCCTGCTTTCAGCAGCCGTTGCTGTAACTCCGTAATATGGCCCATCACCTGGCGCGGAAGCAGGTTGTTTTCTTTTGCGATGGCCGCGGCTATGGCAACGGCCTGTGCACTGTTGGCCGATGTGGCCATTACACGTGAAGAACCAAAAGCCACATGCGATGCGCTGATGATGCGCCCTGCGAGAAAAAGGTTGGGAATATTTTTGCTGTAGAGGCTGCGGTAAGGTATGGTATAGATGCCCTTGCTATGCCACTGGTTACAACCGGGCAGTTCGCTGAACACACCATCTGCAGGGTGCAGGTCTATAGACCATCCGCCATAAGAAACCGCATCTGCATGCGTGCGCTGCTCAACAATATCCTGCTGCACCAGCATATAATCGCCAATGAACCTGCGGCTCTCGCGCTTGCCAGGTATCATGCCCACCCATTCCAGCGTATAGCTCTCCGCTTCGGGAAAATCGCCCGAGTTCTTGATATAATCCCATACACCATACACCACTTTCCAGAGTTCCCATTTGATCTGCTCCGTGTCCTTTACCGTATCGAGCCTTCCGCCATATTCTATCCACCAGAGCTTGCATCCCTGGTCCTGCAGGCTGAAGGTTTTGTACCTGGGGATTGTGGTAATATCAGATAAGGCAAACGAGGGTGGTGTAAACCTGACCGGCTGGCCGGTATCTTTTGAATAGAAATACAGGCTATGTCCCAGCAGCTCTCCATACTCTTTCGAAGGGGCGAATTTCTCCCCGAACTCTTCTTTCGATTCCGCACCCATCCTGAATGCCGCACCCGATAAGAAAGCGATCACGCCATCACCGGATGCATCACAGAAATAAGGTGCATGAAAATGGTACTCCGTCTGGTTCTGGCTGCAATATGCCCGCACAGATCCAATACAGTTATCCGCATCCATCGTGGTTTCAAATACCGCCGTATTCAGGAAGAGGAGGATATTCTTTTCGTTCACCACTTTTTCCAGCATGATGGCATCGAACAGAACAGGATTGCCCTGCGGGTTGCGGTATGCATTCTCTACCAGCAATTCATCTATCACGCCTCCTTCCCTCGACCAGCGGTTATTATTACCCATATGCGAGGTAGCGCCCAGTATCCAGAGCCTCACTTCGCTGGATGCATTACCGCCCAGTACAGACCTGTCCTGCACCAGCGCCACCCTGACCCCTTCCCTCGCGGCCGTTATCGCGCAGCATATACCACTGACCCCTCCGCCCACTATCACCAGGTCGGCCGTTATCTTTTCGGAGAACAGTTTTCTTTCACTGCCCCCTTCGTTCACTATCATGTTATCGCTCCTTCATAGGTTATCGGATACTGCACTATCCTGTTCACATTATTTCCAGTCATCGTTCTGCGTAAGCTGTGGGTTCGCATTGATCTCCAGCTGGGGAATCGGGAAATACCTGTTCTTTGCCAAAGGCTTTCTTACAGGATAATCCGCATTAACCGCAGTGGGAATTACTGTAAGGAATTTGTTGGTACGCGTAAGGTCATACCAGCGATCTCCCTCTCCGTAAAACTCCCATGACCTCTCCTGCAGAACGGAATCGATAAAAGCATTCGGAGCAAGACCGGTAGTAAGGTTGGGAATGCCTGCCCGGGTTCTTACTTTATTAATATAGTCGTAAGCAGTACTTGTGGCACCATTTGCACGCGCCTCGGCTTCAGCGCCAATGAGGTACGCATCTGCCAGGCGCAGCAGGTAAATATTATTGCTTGCATAAGCGCCTACGGCATTGGGATCTTTGTATTTACCCATTAACACGAGGTCTTTGGTAGCAAGCCGGGTATCGATATTGGGCTGTGTTACCAATGCCCCGTTAGTAGGCTGGTAACTGGTAAACAGCAGGTCTTTGCGTTTATCGCCACTGGGGAATGAATTCATGAATGCACTATAACAATACATACCGCCTGCACCGCCTTTTGACCAGTCCGACGGAGGTATCGGCGCGCAGAAATAATGTATCTGCGACTGGCGGATGGGATTGGTGGTATTATTCAGTTCCACTGCAAACAACACTTCTGTTCTTGCGGCATCTTTCTTGGCCACGGTAAACAGGTCTGTATAAGAAGGCATCAGTGTATATTTATTGGAACCGATCACCGCTTGTGCGCTTGCGAGCGCTTCGGGCCATCTTTCTGCATACAAAGCTGCTTTTGCATGCAGCAGTTGTGCAGCCTGTTTGCATGCACGGCCTTTTTCCATAGAGGCTGAATAATCAGGCAGCAGTTGCTCGGCCCTTACCAGGTCGGCAATGATCTGGTCGTATACTTTTGCCGCAGGCTGTTTTCCTGTAAAGGCATTATCGATAGAATTGGTGGCTGATGTTTTTACCACTACACTTCCAAAATTCTTTGCCAGGCTCCAGTGAAAGAAGGCCCGGAGAAACAGCGCTTCCCCTATGATCGCATTCCTTCTTACCGTATCCATTTTTGTACCGGGCACACGGTCAATGACCCAATTGGCGGTTTCAATGCCTTTGTACGCCTGCTTCCACACTTCTACCGGCGACTCGTTAGAACGGCCATTACTTGTTTGTACAGAGAAAAGCGGGTCATAGCTGAATACGGTAAGCGTATTACGGCCTACCACATTGCGCGGGAACATCTGGTCTGCCGACCATTCTGCAACGAACAAAGGCGCACCGCTGCTGTACATTACATACAACTGCCCGTATGCTGCAGCCAGTGCAGCTTCGGCCTCGCTGGCAGAAGAATAGAAATCTTTGGTATAGATCGCTGAATAGGCTTTTTCTTCCAGCGCTTTTTTGCAGCCGGAGAAAACAACGACCAGGCTAAGGATATATACAATACGTTTCATATAGTACATTTTATAAAGTGATTTGTAAACCAAAAAGGAATGAGCGCTGCATCGGGTAAACGATATTATCAACACCGAACTGTGTATTCGAGTTGCCGAAAGAACCCACCTCAGGATCAAACCCTGTGTATTTTGTAATGGTGAACAAATTGTTTGCGCTGATATAGGCCCTCATGTTCTGGATACCTTTCGGTTTGAACGTATACCCAACGGAAAGGTTCTTGCAACGCAGGAAGGAGCCGTCTTCGAGGAACCTGTCTGATAAAGGCAGCCTGCCGCCGGAGCTTCCAATAGAGGTCTGGTACTGTCCGCCGGGGTTGGAAGTACTCCACCTGTCTGCAAGGCCCGCCAGCACATTGCGGCCACCCACAGGGTTCTCGAGCGACCAGCGTGCGAGGTTGAATATTTTGCCTCCATAGCTTCCGGAGAAGAACAGGGAGAAATCGAAGGCTTTATACTTGAGGGAAGTAGAGAACCCGTAAATGAATTTGGGATTGGCATTGCCGGTAATGATCCTGTCATCGGCAGTGATCTTGCCATCGCCATTCACATCCTTCACTTTCTGTGTACCCGGCCTCGGGTTGTTGACAGGCTGCCCGGGTATTACGGTTTCGCCTGTTTGCATGATACCATCATACACATAGGTCTTGAACAATCCCAAGGGCTCTCCTACCCGGAGGATATTGAAATTGTTGATCACCGCTTCTTTCGTGGAATCATCCGCCAGCCTCAGCAGCTTGTTCCGGTTAAAACTGATATTCGCACTCACATTCCATTTCAGAT
>DASVLZ010000183.1:0-3548 GCA_036384615.1 Sediminibacterium sp. | reverse complement strand
GTTTTCATAGGCCGGTACGGTCAGGCAATTTCGGGAAAAAGAAGATTGGGTGGTGTTAAAGTTGAACAGGGGAGATGTATGCAGCATGATGTTACTATAGTGCTGCAGAAGCAGCCGTGCTGGTAAGGAACATTATGGCACGTTGATGTATTTATGCAGTTGCATGCTCAACTCCCACTGCGGATGTTCCTTGATATATTCTATCAGGAGGGGAGTTACCTCATTTGCCCTTGACCATTCGGGCTGCAGGTAAAGGCGGCAGGAGGGAGGCACCTGTGATGCGTACTCTTCTGCCCAGGCAAAATCATGTTTATTATAGATCACCACTTTCAACTCGCTGGCTTTGGCGATCACTTCGGGCAGGGGGCGTTTGAATTTTTTCGGGGAAAGACATATCCAGTCCCATTCACCGCTTAAGGGAGAAGAGCCGGAAGTTTCCATATTGGTTTCAAACCCTGCTGCTTTCAGTGCATGGGTCAATGTATCGAGATCATGCATCAGCGGTTCACCTCCTGTGATCACGGCCAGCCTTCCCGGATGCTGGCTGGCTTCTGCAACAATGTCTTCCACACTTACCAACGGATGCGCGGATGCATCCCAGCTCTCCTTCACATCACACCAGAAACATCCCACATCACATCCCCCCAGCCGTATAAAATACGCAGCACGCCCCTGGTGATACCCTTCCCCCTGCAGGGTATAAAAAGATTCCATTATGGGAAGAGAAGATGTCAAAAGTCAAGAGTCAAAAGTCAAAAAATATAGAAGTAAAATGTACTGTATTTATCACCACTCACCACTCACCACTCACCACTCACTATTCCTATACGCCCGCATCGTGTTTTTAAGCAATCCCGCAATCGTCATAAGGCCAACGCCGCCGGGTACGGGGGTGATGGCGGAGGTTTTTTCTGCTACCTGCTGATATGCCACATCGCCTTTGATGCGGAAACCTTTTTTGGCTGTGGGATCATCCACGCGTGTAATGCCTACATCAATTACAATGGCGCCGGGTTTTACCATATCCGCCGTTACAAACTCGGGCCTGCCTAATGCAGCTACCAGTATATCGGCCTGTAAACAATAGTCGGTGAGGTTTTGGGTATGTGAATGGCAGAGCGTAACGGTGCAGTTGCCGTGTGGCAGGTTGCTGCTCAATAAAATGCTCATAGGCCTGCCCACAATATTGCTGCGGCCGATCACAACAGCGTGTTTACCCTTGGTATCGATGTTAAAATGCTCCAGCATCAGCATAATGCCATAAGGAGTTGCCGGTATAAAGGATGGAAGCCCCTGCACCATTTTACCCACGCTGATAGGATGGAAGCCGTCCACATCTTTTGCCGGGTGTATGGCTTCGATCACCTTCTGTTCGCTGATCTGTTTGGGCAAGGGTAGCTGCACCAGTATGCCGTCTATATCGGGGTTCTCATTCAGTGAGTGGATAGCTTCCAGCAGGATGCTTTCCTCCACATCCTTATCCAGCCGTATGAGCGTGGAGCCGAAACCCACTTCCTCGCAGTTCTTCACTTTGCTGGCTACATAGGTTTCGCTGGCCCCGTTGTTCCCTACCAGGATGGCTGCCAGGTGCGGGGGCCTTTTTCCTGCCTCGCGCAGTGCATCGGTCTCCTTTTTCAGTTGTTCTTTTACCGCCGCTGAGGCGATCTTGCCGTCTAATACCATCATGGCCGCAAAAGTATCTTAATTACCGCATGTGTGGAAATGGGAGGGTCTTCGGGGTTTATTCGGGAACTCTTCGGGATTACCTGCCACCTGCTTCGGGAATCCTTCGGGAAGTCTTCGGGGTTTCTTCGGGGTTTCTTCGGGACTTCCCGAAGGAGTCCCGAAGAAACCCCGAAGAAACCCTGAAGTTGGTGGCAGGTAATCCCGAAGAGTTCCCGAATAAACTCCGGACCCCCCTAAAGCCTTCCTGAATACATGCTAAAAATCCGCGGAACCACCCACGAAAAGGTTTCCGGAAACATTGTGCAGCGGTTACCGATTGCCATTCACCGATTATTTTATATTTATTTTTTTACAACTTATTATTAATTATCAAATAGTTATGAATTAGTATATAACTATTTGAACCCAATTGTTGCCATTCATCCTGAAAAATTATGCAGCGCAGTTTTTTATTCCCCTGTCTATACCAAGTTCCTCGCTTTTGCGGGCAGGGGATCTGATCCATCTATCTGTTCCCGCAGGAGCTTCCTCAAACAGTTTATTAAAAACGAAAAACATGAAGAAAATTGTAACCACACTCCTGGGGGCGATGCTATGCTTTAGTGTTGCCGTAGTAGCGCAGGTGAGAGCCGTTACCGGTAAAGTTACAGATGAGAAAGGGGCTCCTGTTCCCTTTGCATCTGTAGTGGAAACGGGCACACAGAACGGCGCAACTGCCGATGAGAATGGCGCTTTTTTGATCAGGATCAAACAAGGCGCAAGGCTGACGGTGTCAGCAACAGGGTATGAAGCCATGACCATCACTCCGTCTGGCAATACCGCAAACGCAGTCCTGAAAGCATCCAATTTACAATTATCGGAAGTGGTGGTAACCACTGCGCTGGGTCTCAAACGCAAATCCGATAACCTCGCTTATTCCGCACAGGGTATTAAGGGCGGCGACCTGACCTCTACCAGGATCACCGACCTCAACACCGCCCTTGCCGGTAAAGTATCCAACGTGCAGGTACGCACACAGTCGGCTGCCAAGCTGGGTTCACAGTCCCAGATCAGGATCCGAGGCGCCAACTCCGTATCCAGCCTTTCGAATGATCCCCTGTACATAGTGGACGGAACACCACTGGACGATATCAACTTCATCAACCTCGATGATGTGGCGGATGTACAGGTATTGAAAGGACCTGCAGCTGCAACCCTTTACGGCCAGCGTGGCGCCAATGGTGTGATCATGATCACTACCCAAAAGGCAAGGCGCAACAGTATGAACGTGAACTTTACTTCTACGTATTCCATCGACAAAGTGGGCCGTTTGCCAAATTACCAGAATGAGTATTCAGGCGGTTCCGCAGGTGCCGGCTGGCAAACCTATAACTGGCAGGCCGGTGACCCCATTGAATGGCAGGCACTCGACGGTAAACGCTACCACACGTATTTTGATGATGCCTCATGGGGTCCGAAAATGGATGGCAGTGAATATATTCCCTGGTATGCATGGTTCCCCGGCACACAATATTCTTTCAAAACAGCCAGCCTGGTTCCCCAGCCCGACAACGTAAAGAATTTCTATAACACCGGCCAGAACCTGCTGAACAATATCAGCTTCAGCAAAGGCGGAAGCGATTATACCATCAGGCTCTCTTATACCAACCAGTCACAGACAGGCCTGATCCCCTACTCTAAAATGATGCGTAACTATCTCTCTACGCAAATGAGTTATGATGTAAGCAAGAACCTGACCGTTTCTGCTGATATCAACTTTGTTAATCAGAAAATATACGGTGAGTTCTCAGATACCTATGGCAACAATGCCTCAGGATCTTTCAACTCATGGTTCCACAGGGACCTCGATACCAAGATCCTCA
>DASVLZ010000182.1:0-2659 GCA_036384615.1 Sediminibacterium sp. | reverse complement strand
ATCTTCGATCATGAATATTTCCCGGGCCTGGTGGTTTACCAGGGTAATGGCCACAACATCGAACTGCACATATTTCCATTCGGGATGCCGGTACTGGTACTCACGGGCAATATTCCTCAGATGGTTCATTTTCTCGCGTGTGATGCTTTCTTCCGGCCGGCCATACCGGAGAGAGTAACGGGTTTTCACTTCAATAAAATGTAACCTGCCGTTCTTCGCCGCAATGATATCTGCCTCCCAGTGCCTGAAGCGCCAGTTGCGTACTATGATGGAATATCCTTTCGAGATCAGGTAGGTGCAGGCCAGGTCTTCGCCGTCCTGCCCCGTTTGCCGGTTGTGGTGCATAAACAGGTTTGCGTATGCTGAAAATACCGCGCGATACCGGATATTTGCTTTCATTCAATTATAGATTAATACCTGTTACTTATACTATGCAGCTCAGGGAAAAAATATACCGGTTACGTGGAAAGCCCTTTCATTATGCCTGGGGCGGATATGATTTTTTACCTGCGTTGCTCGGGGAAAAGAACACAGCACACAAACCTTATGCGGAATACTGGATGGGCGCACATCCGCTCGGCTCCTCCGTACTGGTTACGGAAAAAGGAGAGCTATCCCTCCATACCCTGATCAGCGAAGACCCCGCAGGAATGTTATCACCTGCTGTGGCGGAAAAATTTGGTGGGCTTCCTTACCTGTTCAAGGTGCTGGATGTAAGGGAGATGCTTTCCATACAGGTGCATCCCTCCAAAGAAGAGGCGGAGAAAGGCTTTGCCAGGGAAGAGGCGGAAGGTATTGCACCGGATGCGCCGCACCGCAAGTATAAAGACCGCAACCATAAACCGGAAGTGATGGTGGCATTGAGTGAGTTCTGGCTGTTGCATGGGTTCCGTTCTTATGAGGCGATAGAACGGGTACTGGATGATGTGCCCGAATTCAATGTGCTGCTTCCTTATTATCGTAAAGAAGGTATTAAGGAACTATACCGCTTTGTGATGGAAATGCCGCAGGTGGATGTGAACTATATGCTGGAAGAGTTGGTAAAAAGAGAAATACGCAGGAAAAAAGAAGGCGGGCTTACAAGGGAAATGCCGGGCTGGTGGGTGGCGAAACTGTATGAAGGCGGCAGTTTCCCGGAGCAGATCGACAGGGCAGTGTTTTCTTTATACCTGTTCAATATCGTAAAGGCAGAACCGGGCCAGGCTGTTTTCCAGGGTGCAGGCATACCACATGCATATATGGAAGGGCAGACCATGGAACTGATGGCCAACAGCGATAATGTATTACGCGGCGGACTTACTCCCAAACATATTGATGTGCCGGAACTGCTCAGGCAAACTTCTTTTGCGAGTGTTGAGCCGGAGATAATGACGGGCAGGGAGCGTATGGCAGGTGAAAAGATCTATCCCTGTCCCGTGCCTGATTTCGGTTTGGCGAGGATCGAACTCGCTGCCGGCGGGCAATATGAAGCCGTGAGCCATTCGCTGGAGATCATCATTGTTATGGAAGGCGGTGTACTGGTCAATAATACCCTGGTGCTGAAAAGGGGAGAGGCTGCTGCATTGCTGCCGGGGGCAGAATATACCATTGCTTCTTCGGGATATGCGATGCTGTTCAGGGCGTTTGTACCCTGAACACTATTCACATACGTTGAAAATTGCCGTGCAGATAAGGCCGATAACACTTATTTTTGTGATCGAAATACCCGAAAGATGAAAATCACCAGATCCTTACTCATTTCCCTGATATTGATGGTTGTTATCAGCGCCCTGTACCGTATTATGCCTAACAGGCCCTGGGGTTTTGCGCCGCAGGCGGCAATAGGCCTTTTCAGCGGGGCTGTTTTTGTGAAGAATAAAAAATGGGCATTTGCATTGCCCCTGATCTCCCTCTTCCTTTCCGACCTGCTGTATGAAGCGCTGTATATCTACAGTAATGGCAGCACACTTATCAAGGGTTTTTATGACGGTCAATGGGTTAACTACCTGTTGCTGGCGGGTATCACCTGCTTCGGTTTCCTCATCAACACACGCAAGATCGGTAATGTGGCTATAGCTGCATTGTCGGCACCTACCGCATATTTTCTTGTATCCAATTTCCTGGTATGGGCTGCTGCCGGCAAAGGGTTCGGACTCGGCAGACCGCAAACTTTTAACGGCCTGATGCTCACTTACGGTGATGCCCTTCCTTTTTATAAGAATGGCCTGATGTCTACCGTAGTGTTCTCTGCATTGCTGTTTGGTATTTACTACCTGATCAGTGACAGGTATATCAAAAAGCAGGCAGCGTAAGCGGCTCCTGTTAATAAGCCTGCAGTTGCGTAAACCAATAGTTCTCGTGCAGTAATGTTCCCGAAACGGTTACCTGTATTCTCCTGCTGAATAACGGACAGTCGAGTACGAGTGTATGGTATTCCCCGTTTTCCCCGCAGGCATCTACGCCTATGGATTCCAGTTCTTCCACCAGATCAGGAGTAATGGTCCTGCCGAGGAACCGCTCTCCCATAACTGCATTGCAGCTTACGATCATGGTTTCGATGCCGCTCTCCAGCATTCGTGTAACGAGGTCTTTCCTGTTCTGCTGCCATAGCGGCAATACAGCGGTGAGTCCTGCTGCTGCGCAGACTTTTTCTTCCCAGTCGCGGTGCGCCTGCAGGTCG
>DASVLZ010000181.1:0-2403 GCA_036384615.1 Sediminibacterium sp. | reverse complement strand
AGAAAGGCGATGAGCTGAAGGTATTCGTTTACCATGATTCGGATAACAGGCTGGTGGCTACCACCCAAACGCCCAAAGCTGTTGTGGGCGAGATCGCCCTTATGGAAGCGGTATCGGTTACGAGGATGGGCGCTTTTCTCGACTGGGGATTGATGAAAGACCTGTTCGTAGCCCAGTCGCAGCAACTGGCCGGCATGCGCGCGGGCAGGAAATACCTCGTAAAACTATATCTCGATGAAATGACCGGCAGGGTAGCGGCTACCGAAAAAATAGAGCAGCACCTGGATAATGAAACACTGACCGTAAAAGAAAAAGACATCGTTGAACTCACCGTTTACCGCCCCACCGAACTGGGTTATATGATGATCATCAATAACAGGCACCTGGGCTTGCTGCACAACAATGAGATATTCACCACGCTGCACACCGGCGATAAACATACCGGCTTTGTGAAAGCCATCCTGCCAGGCAATAAAATAGATGTGCTGATCGGTAAACCCGGTTTCCAGAAATCCGAAGATGAGTCGGGCAAAGTACTGCGCCTGCTGGAAGAAAACAACGGATACCTTCCTTACCACGATAAATCAGATCCGCAGGAGATATACGATTTCTTCGGTATGAGCAAAAAGACCTTCAAAATGGTCACAGGTAACCTGTATAAGCAAAGGAAGATTGAGTTTACGAAAACGGGGATCAGGAGTATTGAACAGATGAACAAGGAGCAAGGAACAGACGAACAATAGACCGGAGCAGGAGCTTTCATCATCCATTTCCGATCTTATTCATCTGTTCCTTGTTCATCTGTTCAACATCCTCAATCTGCAATTTGCCATCTGCAATCTCTCGATTTCTTTCAGTACATCGACGTAATAATATACTTCTTCCCATAACTTCCCCAATTACTCAATGCCTTCTCTATCGTATCGTGCAATCCTTTGTAATCGGTTTTCTTGCGCCCTGTGGGTGGGGCCAGTTTCTGGGCGGGTGGATCCATGAGCTCCACTTTGGTGGCAAAGATGGTGAGATTGTTGCGGGGTATGGCAATGCCGAGGATCATGCCGGGCAGGTTGCAGAAAGAGAGCGGCCCGCCGCTTACCGTGATCTGGTCTGTATAAAAAGCGATCACATATACTGAATCCAGTATCCTGCCCACAGCCTTGTGGCATTCAAAGCCGGCGATATCGCGCAGCTCATTCGTCATCTGCCATTTAATATGGCGGATGGAATCGCTTAGCAGGAAGGTCTCATCAAACACTGCCTGCTTTTTCTGGAAAACGCCCTGTCTCAGATCGGTATACACAATATCATCCACGCTTCTGTCATCACCGAAAAAAGGGATCTTTTCATATACATCCGTTCCTTTCTCATACAATGTTTTACCATCCCTGAAATACAGGTTATGCAGCGAGGTGCGGAACTTGGGTATTTTATCCTTAACGCCTTCCAGCCAGTGGTCGTCTTCCATTTCCTTATGCAGGTTGATCTTTTTCTCAAACTCAATCCTGCCGGCGCTGATGAATTGCGTCTGGGCCGTAACCTGCATGGCGGTCATCATGCACAGGCCAATACATGCCTGCCGTATCATATAGTGCAGTGTATTATTCATCATCGGAATCTGTTTTTCTGTTTTTGGCAAATTTCCAGCGAAGCGAGAGCATGGCATAACGCTGAATGGTAGTATAGGTATTCTCGGTAATATAGTTGCTCGAAATATCGCGGCTGAAACCCTGCCGCTGGTTCAGCAGGTCGTTTACAGTAAAGATGGCCGTGATGTCCTGCTTTTTGAACAGCTTCTTTTCCACCGATGCATTCCAGATAAGTACATTGTTGGCCCGGTCATTGGCTGTGAGTTTCTGGCGGTAGTTGTATTCATAGTTTGTTGAGAACAGCCATCCTTTTTTGAAATGATATTCAAACCACAGGTTATGGTTGAATGTCCAGTAATCCGTAGCCACTCCCTGGTTAATGGAAGATGCGGAGTGGTTATACTGTGCGCTGCCGCCGAGGTCAATGCTCAGTTTCTTTTCGATATATCTCCTCGCATACACATACACGCTTCCGCGCAGGGAGTTGGTGGTATTCTCCAGCCCGTTCACAAAATTACTGTTACGGCCGCCGCTTACACCGGGTGATATACCTGTTTCCAGCTTCAGGAATTTGATCTGCCTGCTGAAATCCACATTTACATTATACCGGTAATTGCCATTCACATTTACCGTCTGAGATATCCTTCGTCCCAATGCATCGATAGTGCTTTTATTACTGAAAGCATTTTCAGTGAAGCTGAAACTGCCATACATCCACACGCCGCGGTTCTGTAATGTTTTGTAATTCGAGAGATTAAAATACATGCTGTGCGTAAATGCCGGCCGCAGGCTAGGGTTGCCTTGCTGTATATTGAGC
>DASVLZ010000180.1:0-7384 GCA_036384615.1 Sediminibacterium sp. | reverse complement strand
TATCACAAGACATCCTTTGGCGCCCTGCCTTGCGGCTTCTTCGAACTTATAGGTCCAGCGGCCGTAATAAGTCATACGCTTGCCTTTGAACAGTGCAGTGTCGCCAATGCCTGCATGGCCTGGATCATTCACAAGCACCATCACTACTTTATTTTTTACATCAAGACCGGCATAATCGTTCCAGCCGTATTCGGGAGCCACTACTCCATAACCCGCAAATACAATCTCATTGGCATCGAGTGAAATCAGCGGGTCCGTGTTCTCCGTCCAGATCACGTAGTCATCATTTTTCTTCAGGTCAAAACTGCTTTTGGCAGCCTGTACTTTCATTACGGGAGATACTTCGGGGCTGATCTCTACCATGGGCACTTCCTGGAAATAGCTGTCGCCATTGCCCGGCTCAAGGCCTATGGAAGTAAACTGTTTGCGGAGATAATCCACCGTAATGGTTTCCCCGGCGCTGAACGGGCGCCTGCCCTGGAAGGAATCTGACGACAATGTTTTTATGGATGTGATCAGGCTGTCTTTGTTCAGTCCTGCAACGCCATCCGTGTCTTCAAACGGGGATGTAGATGACCGGCATGCGCCCAGGAAAATAAGCGATGCGATCAGTAATGATTGTGTTTTCATATGGGGTAACTGATGGTTGACTGATATGGGCAAACGCCGTTACATATATTTTCTCTCCAGGTTATACAACACGCTCCTGTCGGTATCAGTAAGCGTGCGCGTAGTATCCTGCATAAAATGCCGTTTAAAAGCACGTATGGCTGCCGTGGTATCTTTTACATTATAACCGATGATCCGCAGCGCCTGTACAGGATTAAAACCGGCAGGAATGGAATCGCGTACATCATCATACCAGAGCCCGAAGCCATGATCCGCCAGTTTCTTCCAGGGGAACTGGTAACTGGGATCCACTTTTCTCCCCGGCGCCACATCGCCATGACCGATAAAATTGGCTGTGGAAATATTGTAATCCTTCTTCAGCCTGGCCAGCAGGCTCAGCAGGCTGTTGATCTGCAGGCTGTCGAAAGGCTGAAAACCGTTGTTATCGATCTCAATACCGATAGAGGAAGAATTCACATCTATCAGGTTACCCCAGCGGCTCACTCCTGCATGCGCGGCACGCAGGTAGTCGTTCAGCATATGGTGTACCGTTCCGTCCTTGCAGATCACATAATGCGCGCTCACCGCCGTTCTGGGCGTGGTAAAGGTTTTCAGCGTTTCGGGGCATGAGTTCTGCGCTGTATGATGGATGATCACAAAACTCGGCTTGCGCAGGTTGAAGTTGGTGGTACCCACCCAGTATGCCGGCTGCCTGATGGTATCATTGAGCGGGTCTGCAGGCTGCACCAGTATCTGCCTGGTAAGGCTTTTCGATTGCTGGCGGTACATTTTATTGGTACTGCTGTAGGGTTTGGGACTGCAACCCCAGGCGAGTAATATCATCCCCACCACACTTACTCCCATCATCACTTTCATTCCCGCCTTCCTGCTTCTTTCCCCTGTTTCCTGTATTTCTTTAGTATCCTGCAACATGATTATTCCTGTTTTGACTTTTCACTTTTGATTTTTCACTTTAAAGATACCCCTATTATCTTTGAAAAAAAACCGGAAGCAATGTCATTACAACTGGGCCGTTCCGTATTTGGCGATCCTGCCAATGCAGGTAATGTATTAACGAGGGAAGAAGCCACGCAACTGCTCAACGATTGGGTACTCAATCCCAAACTTGTATTGCATATGCAACAGGTAGCTGCGCTGATGAAAGCCTGGGCCATTGAAAAAAAAGGACTGGATGAAGCAGGCGCCTGGCGCTGGGAAATGGCCGGCTTATTACACGATGCCGACTGGGACCAGTGGCCCGACCTGCATTGCAAAAAGATCATTGAAGAGCTGGAAAGAAGACAGGTAGACCCGGAGATCATTCATGCCATTGCATCGCATGGCCACCTGCATTTTGGCGTGATACCGGAAACCGATATGGATAAAATGCTCTATGCTTTCGATGAACTCTCCGGCCTCATACATGCCTACTCACTGATGCGCCCGGGAGGATATGACGGTATGGACCTCAAAGGCGTGAAAAAACGCCTCAAGGAAAAATCCTTCGCTGCCAATGTTTCCCGCGATGATATCCATGATGCCTGCGAAAGGGCCGGCATTGCCCTTGACGATCTCGTGCAGTTCATTATTGCAAGACAGCAGTAAGGCATTTTGAAATTTTGGAATCGGGAAATTGGGAAATTGTTTTTTTGATTTTTTATCAGGCAACTATTTGTTTGCGGCCATCGTCTATTCCATAGCAAAATCTATGACACTATGGAAAGAAGAAAATTCATTGGTACATTATCGGCGCCGGTAGTGGCGGCATGTGCGGTTTGTATGGGAGCATGCAGCAAAAGCAGCAGTGGCGGCAACGGTACAGCAGGCGGCTCCGCCAATTTTACGGTTGACCTGGGCAGCAACCTGCTCGCTGTGGGATCATCACTGGTGCAATCGGGCGTGATCGTTGTGCGGCTGGCTGCGGGCAATACACCTGCATCTTTTACGGCAGTACAGGTTGCCTGCACGCATGAAGGCACTTCCATCAATTTCAATGCGGCACAGAACAAGTTTATCTGTCCCAACCACGGCTCTACTTTCAGCACATCCGGCTCTGTAACCCTCGGTCCCGCCACCACCAACCTCAAATCCTACAATATCAGCATCAGCGGAAATACGATGACGGTTACAGGGTAAACGGCTCCTGCTGGCTCAGGCAATGAAAGCTGCCGAGGCCCCAGATAATATCTGTAGAGTCTATGCCCACCACCTGCCTGCCGGGAAAACATTGGGTAAGTATATCCAGTGCCTTATCGTCTTTGCTGCAACGATAAGTGGGCACGATCACATGGCCATTGCTGATATAGAAATTGGCATAGGATGCCGGCAGGCGCTGGTCTTCGTATACAACGGCATCAGGCATAGGCAGCTCTATAATATTGAGCTGCTTGCCATTCAGGAGGCGCATGGATTTGAGCTGCTGCAGGTTCTGTTGCAGCAGGCTATAGTTTTCATCGGCGCGGTCTTCTTCTACCACGGTCACCACGGTGTCTTCGTTCACAAAACGTACGGTATCATCGATATGCCCGTCTGTATCATCGCCTATAATGCCTTCATCTACCCATAATACCTGCTCTGCACCGTAATAGTCGTGCAGGTATTGTTCAATCTGTTGCTGGGTAAGATGCGGGTTGCGGTTCGGGTTCAGCAGGCAGGCCGTGGAAGTAAGCAGGCTGCCTTTGCCGTTAAATTCCACCGAGCCCCCTTCCATCACGATGCCGGGATGGTATACAGGCAGGCCAAAATGTTTGCCGATCAGTGTCGGGATCACATCATCCAGGTCGTACGGCGGGTATTTGTTGCCCCATGCATTATAGCCCCAGTCAACAACCAGTTTTTTCTGTTCTGCAGCAGGGTTAACCAGGAATGCAGGCCCATGATCGCGGCACCATGCATCGTTGGTGGGATGCAGGAAGAACTGCACTTTATCCATATCCACCCCTGCTGTGGTAAGATGCGCTGTTGCCGCTGCCTGCATGGCCGCATCCGTCACATTGATGCGCACCCACTCTGTTTCTGCGAGATATTTTACAAAAAGGCTGTAAGAAGGATACACCGATGCGATCTTACCGGGCCAGCTGGCTTCTTTATGCGGCCAGCTCAGCCAGGTGGCTTCATGCCTCGCAAATTCGGCAGGAAAATAATATCCCAGTGAAGCCGGTGTAGGCTGTTCGTTTGCTGTGATCAAAGAAAATGTTTTTGTATGGATGAATAAGCGCTTCTATTCTTCATCGATAAAACGCCTGGTGATCTGCTGGTAGGAATCTATCCGCCTGTCGCGCATAAAAGGCCAGTGTGTGCGATAACGGTCTGTTTTCTGTGTATCAATTTCCACCACAGCCACTTCTTCCTGGTCGTGCGATGCTTTGTATAACAGGCTGCCGAATGGATTGCTCACAAAAGAGCCGCCCCAGAATTTCATCACACCATCCTGTTCAAAGCCTACCCTGTTCACGCTTACCACATGCACGCCGTTGGCAACGGCATGGCTCCGCTGTATGGTTTGCCATGCATTATACTGCTCGGTATTGGTTTCTTCATCCTGCGATGTGGCCCAGCCGATAGCGGTGGGATAGAAAAGTATTTCAGCACCCATCAGTGAGGTAATGCGCGCCGCCTCGGGATACCATTGGTCCCAGCAGATAAGCACGCCGATGGTCGCAAATTTTGTTTTGAAAACCTTATAGCCCAGGTCACCCGGCGTAAAATAAAATTTCTCATAGTACGCGGGATCATCAGGTATATGCATTTTGCGGTACTTGCCAAGATACGTTCCGTCTGCATCCAGCACAGCTGTGGTATTGTGATAAATGCCCTGGGTACGCTTCTCAAACAGCGAAGCAATGATCACCACGTTCAGCTCCGCCGCCAGTTTGCCCAATGCATCTGTAGACGCACCCGGGATGGGCTCGGCCAGTTCAAAATTGACATATTCTTCCACATCGCAGAAATACAGAGAGGTAAACAGTTCCTGCAGGCAAACGATCTGCGCCCCCTTGGCTGCCGCCTCACGCACTTTGCCGATAGCTTTATCCAGGTTTTCCTGCTTGCTGGCCGTGCAGCTCATCTGCACCAGTCCCACATTTATTTTTGCCATAACCTTTATTGAATGATCAGGTGATATTTTGAATAAACGCATCAAACCCGCGTATGCCCAGTGTTTTCTGCGTACAGAATCCTTCTCCAAATCCCGTTCCTACCCTCTTACCCAGCATCAGTGCCCGCGCCTTTACCGTTTCCAGGAACTGCGGCGTGGAGATATAGGTCTGCGGTTCATCTTTATCCGGGTTGGGATTATAGAACTGCGTTGCATAGGCAAGTACAGAGTCGATCTTCCTGTCCATATACGCCGTGATATCCACCACAAAATCGGGTTCAATGAACCTGTCCTGGATATAGTGGAATATATAAGCAGGTTTCCATGCTTCCTGTTCCTGCCCATCCAGCTGTGTGCTGATCTTGCGGAGTCCTGCAAGAAAAGCCGCATCAGCCACCAGTTTACCACTCCTGCCATGATCGGGATGGCGGTCATCGAGCGCATTGGCCAGGATGATCGATGGCCGGTATTTGCGGATCATAGTGATCACTTTCCGCTGGCTGGCTTCATCATTCATAAAGAACCCGTCTGCCAGTCCCAGGTTTTCACGCACAGTAATACCCAGTACCGCGGCTGCATCGGCCGCTTCTTTCTCCCGTATTTCGGCAGAGCCTCTTGTACCGAGTTCTCCTCTTGTGAGGTCAATGATCCCCACCTGTTTTCCTTCGTTCATAGCGGCGAGCAGGGTGCCGGAGCATCCCAGCTCCACATCATCGGGGTGAACGCCAAAAGCAAGAATATCCAGTTTCATGGGTGCAAAGGTAATGGGTGGTGGGAAAAGTGAAAGATGAAAGCTGAAAAATACTTACCCTTTCACTTTTGACTTTTCACTTTTGACTTTTGACTTTTGACAAAAAAAAATCCCTGCATAATAATCATGCAGGGAGGGAATATGTTTGCAGGGAGAACAATCAGTCCTTCTTTGCGTAACGCTTTTTGAATTTGTCGATACGGCCCGCGGTGTCTACCAGTACATTCTTTCCTGTATAGAACGGGTGCGATGTATTGGATATCTCCAGTTTGATCAGGGGATATTCATTACCATCTTCCCATTTAACGGTTTCTTTGGAAGAAGCGGTTGATTTGCTCAGGAAAGCATGTCCGTTACTCATGTCTTTAAAAACAACGAAACGATAGCTTTCGGGATGGATACCTTGTTGCATAATGTCTTTTTTTAGGTGGTACGGATTTTGCCGTACGATTATTTATTAGGAGCGCAAAGGTAGTTAAAAATGGAAGATGAATCATCAATAATCACAACTACTCATTACCCTGTTCTTAACTAATTGATTATCAGTTAACCAATTACATCTTCTTGGCGTCTTCCAGGAATTTCGCCAGGCCTATATCCGTAAGCGGGTGCTTCAGCAGGCCGAGGATGGAATCCAGCGGGCAGGTGCACACATCGGCGCCCAGTTCGGCAGCTTTGATAATATGCAGCGCATTGCGTATGGAGGCAGCCAGTATCTCTGTTTTAAAACCCTGTATATCGTAGATATGGCGCATCTGACCGATCAGTTCCATACCATCCCAGCCGCTATCATCTATACGACCGATAAACGGCGATACATATGTGGCCCCCGCTTTGGCGGCGAGTATGGCCTGTCCTGCAGAAAATACAAGGGTACAGTTGGTGCGGATACCGTTATCAGTAAACCATTTGATGGCTTTTACACCGTCTTTGATCATCGGCACTTTTACCACGATATTGGGATGGATAGCCGCTAACTTCTTGCCTTCTTCTATGATGGTACTGAACTCGGTCGATAATACTTCTGCACTGATATCCCCGTCCACCATTTCACAGATGGTCTTGTAGTGTTGTGCGATGGCTTCTTCGCCTTTTACACCTTCCTTGGCCATAAGGCTGGGATTGGTGGTTACGCCATCGAGGATACCTAAATCGTTTGCTTCTTTGATCTGGGCGAGATTGCCCGTGTCGATGAAAAATTTCATGGATGTGGTTTTGGATGTCAGATATGCACCCCGCGGAAACCATGTTCCGGGGAAAAGAAAAAAATGGCAGGCTACTCACATCGCACCGCTACAACCGCCTATCCTTGCTGCATTCCTGCCCTGGGGAGGTTCAGCAGGAGCTGGCCGTGTAAGACCTGCCGCCGCAAATGTAGGGAATATTGAACATTTGAACAAGGAACAGGTGAACCATCAATCGGATATGGTTCCCGGTTACGACCCACCCTACCTTTTTATTTCTTCGAATTCACCGTTACCATCCCCACCAGCTCATCATGACGGGCATTGAAGGGGCGGTTGTAGAAGAGAATGGTGTATTCATTCTCTGTTTCCCAGTAATTTCCTTCGGTAAGGGAAGGGTCAGCGGGGGCTGATGGAGTATTGACCGGTTTGGTTACATACTGGTAACTGTAATACCCCTGCTTCAGCAACAGCGTTTTGGTGTATACTCCCCTGGCGGCATCGAATTCCATGCGCGAGGTATCTCCCGTTCTGTTGCCGGTACATTCTCCTATGAGGTACACATCCTTACCCGTATACGGCCTGTTGCCCCTGGGTGCAAACGTAAAATGCACATGAGCATAATCACCCTGCCACCAGGGATTCACTGATTCGCTGGTATTGATCTCATCAAACCCATTGCGGTCGCTGAAGTACATATACCTGAGGTCATTTCTTTCCACATCCTGCTTCACGAATATATCC
>DASVLZ010000179.1:0-4741 GCA_036384615.1 Sediminibacterium sp. | reverse complement strand
ACAGGTAACGGATAAAGACGGTGCGGTAATGGCGAGGAGGATTGCCAAAGAAGAGGGCCTTTTCTGCGGGTACAGCGCCGGCAGTTGTCTGCAGGGACTGATGCAACTCAAAGGCACGCTGAAAAAAGACGACCTGGTTGTCTGTATTTTCCACGATCATGGCAGCCGCTATGTGGGTAAGATCTATAACGACCAGTGGATGATGGAGCGCGGCTTCCTCGATGTAAAAAGCTTCAAGGACATCGTGAATGGGCGCAGCGCCAAAAGGCTGGTGACCATAGCGCCGGACAGCACCGTATCCGAAGCGGCGGAGCTGATGAAGAAATATGATATTGAACAGTTGCCGGTGATGAAAGACAATGAGCTGATCGGCGCGGTGAGCGAGAGCGGGCTTTTCCAGAAACTGTTTCGCGATAATGAACTGAAGAATGCCACGGTGCAGCATGTGCTGGAACCGGCTTATCCGGTAGTGGATTTTGATACGCCGGTGGAGCGCCTGGGCAGCCTGATAACGAGGGAGAACGGTGCAGTACTGGCAAAAGATGAGAAAGGCGAGTTTCATATCGTTACCAAGTACGATGTGATCCAGAGCCTGGCCAAATAACATAAGGCAGCCTGCTGCACTTTATATACGTATCCCGGATATGATCTCCACAAGGCATACTGTTTTTATGGCTGTGGCACAGCAAAAGAGTTTTTCCAAAGCCAGCCAGGTATTGTATATATCCCAGCCTGCCATCAGCAAGCATATCAAATCGCTCGAAGAGTATTACAAGACAAGGCTGTTTAACAGGAAGGGCATTCATATTGAACTGACCACTGCGGGCAGCATGCTGTATGAAAAGCTGCTCGAAGTAAAGCGGCTGCAGGAGCAGCTCGAATTTTCATTATCCACCATCGATGACCAGCGGCAGGCCAAGGGTATGCTGAAGCTCGGCGCCAGCACCACCGTGGCGCTGTATATACTTCCGAAAGTGTTATCGGTATTTAACCAGGTATACCCGCATATAGATATCAGCCTGCTGAACCGCAATGCAGAGATCGTGCTGGATGCCCTGCTGAATGAAGAGATCAACCTCGGCATTATCGAAGGCCGCAGCAAACCTACGCAGGTGGATTACCAGCCTTTTCTTACAGACCAGGTGGTGGCAGTATGCAGCCGCAAGAGCCCTATAGCCAGGATGCGTACATACAGTTTGGCAGAGATTGTACATATGCCCGTGGCTATCAGGGAGCGTGGCAGCGGCACGCTGGCAGCATTGAAACATTCCCTTGAAAAAAACAGGATCCGGCTGAGCGCGCTGGATATTAAAGTACGGCTCGGCGGTACCGAGGCGCTGAAGAACTTCCTGCTCGAATCGGACCTGCTGGGCTTTTTACCGGAGCGCGCGGTACAGAAAGAACTGGCCAGCGGGGAACTGGCCGAGATACATTTTGAAGGACTGAACATACGCCGCAATTTCTACTTCATACAACGCAAAGGCGAGAGCAGCGAGCTGAATAAGAATTTCATCAGCCTGGCTAAAAAGATATATAACCTTTAGTTATCGACTATTACATAAATGATTACTCCCGGTTATATAGTATCGGTAATTTTGGGGTATGAAAACGTTTGATATCACTGTTCTGCAGGAGAATATCCAGCAGCTCAGGTCCGTTACCGCGCAGCTGATCGATGAAGGGTATCACAGGGTCGCCTCCTATATTCTTCATCCGCAATCCCTGGCCGGGTTTACCGGTTTGAAAAAACTGATCGAAAAAGATTACCATCCTTCTGAAGAACTGCCTGCAGGTTCTCTGCTCAGTTCGTAAGCAGTTATATCTATATGCCGGGATCTGCAAACTAAGGTCTGGCAAAAGCAGACTCCGGTTCCCGGCTGCCTTATATCCCATATCTTTTGATCTTATCGACAAACCGCTATATCCCGGGATCGCCCCTTGGTCCCGTAGGGACCGGGGCAGATATCGGAACACAGCGGGTTGATCAATCAAAGATGTGGAGGTACAATAACTCCGTTATGCTGTATCTTGTTCCTATTTTTATATCATGCCTGTTTTTACTGACCGGTTGGGACAACAGATCATCCTGGCCGCCGTTCCTGAACGGATCGTTTCCCTTGTGCCTTCCCAGACTGAACTGTTGTACGACCTGGGACTGGATAAACAGGTGGTTGGTATCACTAAATTCTGTGTGCATCCACAGTCGTGGTACCGCAGCAAGGAGCGTGTGGGCGGCACCAAAAACATCCATATAGAAACAGTGAAGGCTTTACAGCCCGACCTGATCATTGCCAATAAAGAAGAGAACATACAGGAACAGGTGGAGGCGCTTCGTGCGATAGCGCCTGTATGGACCAGCGATGTGTCTACACTGGAAGATGCACTGGATATGATCCGCACCATTGGCCTGATCACGGGAAAAGCAGATATAGCTGAAAGCATCAGCCGGCGCATCGGGCAGGATATTCACGATATCAGCTTACTTCCGCCAGGTGCAGGCCTGCGCACTGCTTATCTTATCTGGCAAAAACCATGGATGACAATTGGCGGGGACACTTTTATCAGTAATATACTGCATAAGGCCGGTTTTCATAATGTATTCAGTGATATGACACGCTATCCCGAGATCAGGCCGGAGGATATCAGGGACCGCAATACCCAACTGGTGCTGCTGTCATCGGAACCTTATCCTTTCCGCGCGCAGCATGTTGCCGGATTGTCGAAAGTACTGCCCGGCATCCAGATACGGCTGGCAGATGGCGAGATGTTCAGCTGGTATGGTTCGAGATTATTGCACCTGAAAGCCTACCTGCGGGCACAAGCGCCATGGACATCCCCCAAATAATTGCCTCCCCTAAAAACCAACAGCCAAAAGCTAACAGCCAATAGCTAAAAGCTACCCGCCATTTCCCATAACTAACCTATCTTGCCGACTCCCAAACCCCGTTTTTAAAACAAAAGCCAAACTATGAAGAAATACAGGGCAGGCGTCCTTTTCGGAAAAGAACTTGAAGAACTGTATAATGATGCGAAGGCAAACCAGTTTGCCCTTCCCGCAGTGAACACCATCGGTACCAACACCATCAATGCCACACTGGAAACCGCGGCAAAAGTGAATTCTCCCGTGATCATCCAGTTCTCCAATGGCGGTGCGCAGTTCATTGCCGGAAAAGGCATGCCGAATGATGCATTGCAGGGAAATATCTCCGGTGCTGTTTCAGGGGCGTTGCATATTCATAATGTGGCTAAATATTATGGCGTTCCCGTGGTATTGCATACAGACCATGCGGCCAAAAAATGGCTGCCCTGGATCAGCGGGCTGATCGATGCTGGCGAGCAATACTACAAAGAGAAAGGCCAGCCGCTGTTCAGCTCTCATATGCTGGACCTCTCCGAAGAACCTATTGAAGAGAACATACATACTTCCGTTGCATTCTACAAACGCATGGCGCCGCTGGGTATGGGTATTGAAATTGAGCTGGGCGTTACCGGCGGTGAAGAAGACGGTGTGGACAACAGCGGCGTAGAGAATGAGAAGCTGTACACGCAACCCCAGCATGTGGCATATGCTTTTACCGAACTCAGCAAAATAGGCAAACTGTTTACTGTTGCCGCCGCTTTCGGCAATGTACACGGTGTGTATAGTCCCGGCAACGTGGAACTGCGCCCCGTGATCCTTAAAAACAGCCAGGATTATATCGAGAAAGAGCTGAAGACAGGTCCCAAACCCGTTTACTTCGTATTTCATGGCGGCAGCGGTTCACCGCAGCACCAGATACGCGAAGCCATCGGCTATGGCGCCATCAAAATGAATATTGATACGGACCTGCAATGGGCCTTCTGGGAAGGTATTCACCAGTTCTACCAGAAGAATGAAGCCTATCTCCAGGGCCAGTTAGGCAACCCCGAGGGCGCCGACAAGCCCAACAAAAAATACTATGACCCCCGCGTATGGCTCCGCAAAGGCGAAGAAAGCTTTGTAAAAAGGCTGGAAACAGCGTTTGAGGACCTGAATTGTATTAACAGGAACACTTAAGGGAATTGAAAAATTGCAGATTGCAAATCGCAGATTGATTTTATCGAAAAATATCTCAATCTGCGATTTGCAATCTGCAATCCCACCCCATCGCTTCGTTTTTTCTTACCTTGCATACAGCTCACACTAAAAAACGATTCTATGGCCAACCAGAAGATCATTGGGCTCCTGGGCGATAAGGCTGCTTATCTGCTGGAGCATACTTCCACTACTGTTGAGAGGTCAACCCTGCACCTTCCCTCTCCCGATCATGTAGACTCGATATGGATCAACAGCAACCGGAATAACCAGGTGCTGCGTAATATACAAACGCTGCTGGGACACGGAAGGCTTGCCAATACAGGGTATTGCAGCATTTTTCCGGTTGACCAGGGCGTGGAGCATAGCGGCGGCTCGGCCTTTGCACCCAACCCGATATATTTTGATCCTGAGAACATCATCCGTTTAGCGATGGAAGGCGGCTGTAATGCGGTGGCTTCTACCTTTGGCGTGCTGGGACTGATGAGCCGTAAATATGCGCATAAGATTCCCTTTGTTGTAAAGATCAACCATAATGAATTCCTAAGCCTGCCCAACCGGTATGATCAGACCATGTTCGGCACCGTGAAGAGTGCCTGGAATATGGGCGCGGTGGCTGTAGGCGCTACCATTTACTGGGGCAGTGAAGAAAGCAACCGGCAGCTGAAAGAGGTATCGGAGGCATTT
>DASVLZ010000178.1:0-2467 GCA_036384615.1 Sediminibacterium sp. | reverse complement strand
CAGGGCTCGATACCTGCTTTTTTGAACATACCGTACATACCCACATGCCAGCCGATCGTTCCGATAATGAATAAAAATAGACCCATAGGTTTCGGTTAAGTAGTAACAAAAGTAGTTGAATAGTTGATAAGTTGACAGGTTGATAGGTTGACAGGGACCTGTCTTACATTCTTATCAACTTATTAACATATCAACTTATCAACTCAAACATACTTCTCTATATCTCCCGCAGTAATCTCTTTACCCGAGAGGATCACCAGCCGTTCCACCACGTTGCGGAGCTCGCGGATATTGCCTGTCCAGTTATGGTCCTGCAGGGCTTTCAGCGCCTGTGGATGTATGTCTTTCTTCGCCTGCCCGTATTCGGCGGCAATATCTGCCAGGAATTTGTCTGTCAGCAGGGGGATATCATTCCTGCGCTCATTCAATGAGGGCACATGGATCAGTATTACACCAAGACGGTGGTAGAGGTCGAGGCGGAAGCGTTTTTCGTTCACTTCTTCCAGCAGGTCTTTGTTGGTAGCAGCCACCACGCGTACATCTACAGGTATTTCTTTTTCGCCGCCTACGCGCGTGATCTTTCCTTCCTGCAAGGCACGCAGCACTTTGGCCTGCGCGTTGAGGCTCATATCGCCGATCTCATCCAGGAAAAGCGTGCCGCCGTTGGCCTGTTCAAACTTGCCTATACGCTGTTTGATGGCCGATGTGAAAGAGCCTTTTTCATGACCGAACAATTCGCTTTCTATGAGTTCGCCGGGTATCGCTGCACAGTTCACTTCTACCAGCATGCCTGAGGCGCGGTTGCTTTTTTCGTGCAGCCAGCGCGCCACCAGTTCCTTGCCGGAACCGTTTTCTCCGGTGATCAGTACCCGAGCATCTGTGGGCGCCACCTTCTCTATCGTTTCCTTGATCTGGCTGATGGCTTCGCTCTCTCCTATCATCTCCTGCACTTTAGACACTTTGCGTTTCAGCACACGGGTTTCTTTTACCAGCGTGGTCTTATCCATCGCATTGCGTATGGTAATGAGCATGCGGTTCAGGTCGGGCGGCTTGGAAATAAAATCAAATGCGCCTTTCTTCACCGCCTCCACGGCAGTTTCAATATTGCCATGACCGCTGATCATGATCACAGGTGTGTCGGACCCGGTTTCGATTACTTTCTGCAGGAATTCGATGCCATCGAGCTTAGGCATCTTGATATCACACAATACCACATCAAAACTGCCGGCGCTGAATTTCTTCAGCCCTTCTTCCCCGTCGGATGCTTCCTCCACTGAAAAGCCTTCATTGCCAAGGATCTCCTTCAGCACATTCCGTATGGCTTTTTCATCATCTATGATCAGAATATTGGGCATAATCTCTCTTTAAAAGGGAATGAAAATAGGTATTTTGGTTTTTACCGCCCAATATTCACCATCACGCCTGCGAATACATTCCTTCCCGGGGCGGGGTTGTAAAACCGGTTACCGGCGGCATTGATATCATTACCCAGGCTGTATACTTCGTTGAGGATATTATCCATACCTGCAAAAAAATGCCAGTAACCCGAGGGGCGATAACCGAATTTGCATTGCAGCAGGTGCCAGGCACCTGCATATACATTATTAGCATCTGTAAGCGGCAGGCGGGATGTGCAGTTGAGCGACAGGTTCAGGTACCATCCGCGCCGGAAACGGATATCCGCTCCCGTTACCCAGCCATGCTGCGGAATACCTGTAACGGCATTGCCTGAAAATACAGCGGCGCCCTGCCTGTAATCAGCAAACCGGTAATGCTGCCATGCATAGCTGCTCCAGATATAGAGTGCATTCATCCATCCCTTTGCAGTATTCAGCACCTGGTATTTCAGGGTGGCTTCCACTCCTGTTTGTTTAGTGCCGCCTGCATTCACAAAAAATTCCGCGCCTGCTGTATCCGTTCTGCGCACGATGGCATTCTGTAAATGGAAATAATATACCGACAGATCGTACTGCAGCCGTTGCTGCCATACATCGCCCTTGATGCCCGCCTCGTAATTCCAGCCGTACTCCGCATCCAGGTCGCCATGGAACTGCCCGTCAGATGGACGGAATTCTGCCAGTGTTGGCGGTGAAAAACCTTTTGCAACCGTTGCATAGGCCGATACATTATTGCTGATCCTGTACAATACCGCCAGCCTGGGTGTGATCACGGAATGGATGCTCCGGGCCTGGTATACAGATAAAGGATCACTGAGCCTGTTGTACCTGTACGACTGGTTATTCATACTTGCCCCTGCCGTAATATGCCATCTTGTACCCGGCGTATACTGCCATTGTGAATACAGGAACCACTGGTTGGCAAATACATTGTCTTTGTATTGCAATGTATCAGCAACACCCGAGCGGTTGCCGTAGTTATCGATTGCAGACTGGTTATACAGCCATTCTACTCCGTTCTGCCATTGCAGGTTCTTTGCCGAATACACGATATTCAATCCGAGTCCTGC
>DASVLZ010000177.1:0-4819 GCA_036384615.1 Sediminibacterium sp. | reverse complement strand
TGCTCGGCGCTGAACATGGGATTCTTGGCCGAGTTAATACCTATTCCCACATATATTTTATCAAACAGAGGCAAAGCCCTGTCGATGATATCAATATGCCCGAGTGTTACAGGATCAAATGTTCCGGGAAAGAGGCAGATTCTTTGCATGGACGGAGTATTGAGTAGGGTTGCAAAGTACGAAGTAAGGATATTAATAGGGAATTAAGAAGTCGATAGTCGATGGTCCATAGTCCATAGTCGATGGTCCATGGACTATGGACTATGGACTATCTAATGCTCCCTGTTTGCGAGCAGGTACAGCACGGCCATTCGTACTGCTACGCCGTTCTCTACCTGGTTAAGGATGATCGAATAAGGGCCATCGGCTACATCGCTGTCGAGTTCCACGCCGCGGTTGATGGGTCCGGGGTGCATGATCACGATCTCTTTATCCAGTTTCTCCAGCAGTTCCCGTTTAATGCCATATGCCAGGTTGTATTCGCGCAGCGAGGAGAACAGCGGCTGGTTCTGTCGCTCGAGCTGTATGCGCAGCACATTGGCTACATCGCACCAGCGCAGGGCTGTTTTCAGGTCGTATTCCACGCGTACATCCAGCGCTTCGCCAATATGTTTGGGAATAAGCGTGGGCGGGCCCGCCACCATGATCTCCGCTCCCATTTTCTTCAGCAGGTACATATTGCTCAGCGCCACACGGCTGTGCATAATGTCCCCGATAATGGCCACTTTCAGCCCCTCGAGCCGTCCGAATTTTTCCTGCATGGAAAAAGCATCCAGCAATGCCTGTGTGGGATGTTCGTTGATGCCATCGCCGGCGTTCACTATGGCGGCGGGGATATTCTTCGCCAGGAAATGCGGTGCCCCCGAAGCGCTGTGGCGCATCACCACCATATCTACCTTCATGCTGAGGATATTGTTCACGGTATCCAGCAGTGTTTCCCCTTTGGCGGAGGAAGAAGTGCTTGCCGCAAAGTTCAGCACATCGGCCGACAGCCTTCTTTCGGCCAGTTCAAACGACATGCGCGTGCGCGTGGAGTTCTCATAAAACAGGTTCACTATCGTTACATCACGCAACGAAGGCACTTTTTTAACGGGTCTCTGTAAAACTTCCTTAAACTGCTCAGCGGTAGCTAAAATGAGCTGAATATCTTCCCTGTTCAGGTTCTTAATACCAAGAAGATGTTTGGTAGATAGTTTCATTAAAAATCAAAGATAGGGATTGGGGAGGGATTGGGAAATTTTGGAATTGGGAAATTGGGAAATTGAAAGGACTATAACAAATTTCCCAATTTCCCAATTCCAAAATTTCCCAATTCTAAACTACCACCACCCCATCCTCCCCATCCTTCTCCTTCCACTGCACCTTTACTTTTTCGGAAACAAAGGTGTCAATGGTCTTTCCGGCGTAGTCGGGTTGTATGGGGAGTTCGCGGTTGAAGCGGCGGTCGATCAGCACACAGAGCGATACTTTGGACGGGCGGCCGAAATCGAGCAGGGCATCGAGGGCAGCGCGGATGGTGCGGCCGGTGTACAGCACATCATCGATCAGCACCACTTTCCTGTTCTCTATGCTGAAGGGTATATCCGTGCTGTTGGCAATATGCAGGCTGGTGCGTACATCATCCCGGTAGAAAGTAATGTCCAGCTTGCCGTACCGGATACCCTGCGGGTCGGTGATCCGGCCGAGTTCGTGTACGATACGGTCGCTCAGGAATATGCCCCTGGGCTGTAAGCCGATGATGACCGTATCGGTAAGTGATACATTGTTTTCCCATATCTGGTATGCGAGCCTTTTTACCGTAAGTGCGAGTTGCTGTTCAGAGAGTATCGTCTTCAAGACCAAATTTTTAATAAAAATAGTTGCTTTCGGGGAGAAAAGCGATAGTGGTGGCTCCCAGACTTTCTTCGATATATCTGTTCTTGGATGTAATTTGCCGGCTATGCTGCGTATGCAATCCCTCACCCTTACCCGTTTCCGCAATTATGTGCAGCGGTCTTTTTCCTTCCCGGAAAGGGTGATCGGCATCTGTGGCAGCAATGGTACCGGCAAGACCAACCTGCTGGATGCCATCTATTATCTCTCATTTTCCAAGAGCTATTTTTCACGGCCCGACAGCCAGAATGTGCACCATGGCATGCAGGGCCTGCGGCTGGAAGGGCATTATTTACTGAATGATACACCACAGCAACTGGTCTGCATACTCCGCGAGAACAACCGGAAAGAACTGGTGCTGAATGGCGAGGAATACAAAAAGTTCTCGGACCATATAGGCCGTTTCCCCTGTGTGATGATCGCACCGGATGATGTGGTACTGGTAAACGGCGGCAGCGAAGAAAGAAGGAAATTCATCGATACGGTCATCTCGCAGATCAATAAACAATACCTGCTTACCCTGATCGATTACAACAAACTCCTGCAACAGCGCAACAGCCTGCTCAAACAGGCGGCGGAATATGGCAGGATGGATGAAGCGCTTTTCGAAGTACTGAATGAGCAACTGGCAGAAAAAGGCACGGCGATCTTCAGGGAGCGCAAACAATTCCTGGAGCATTTCCTGCGTCTTACGGGGGATATCTATACGCGTATTGCAGGTAGTGATGATGGTATTTCATTGGCGTATGAAAGCCAGTTGCTGTATGGCGACCTGTCTTTGCTGCTCAGGGAAGGAAGAGCAAAAGATATGCAGCTGCAGCGCACCAATACCGGCACTCATCGCGATGACCTGGTGTTTACCATGAACATGGTGCCATTCAGGGCCGAGGCATCGCAGGGGCAACGCAAGAGCCTGCTGTTTGCGCTGAAGCTGGCCGAATGGCAGGTGATACAGGATACCCGGCATTTTACACCCATACTGCTGCTGGATGATGTGTTTGAGAAACTGGATGAACAGCGTATGCTCCAGTTGCTGCAATGGGTATGTACGGAAAGCGATGGCCAGGTCTTTATCTCCGATACCCACAGCGACCGCCTGCAGGCATACCTGGAAAGAACCGGCGTGGCATTTTCGATGGTGCAGTTGTAAAGTTGATAAGTTGACCGGTTGATAAGTTGATTGACCGATATGTCACATTTACTATTTCACATTTGACCTTTGACTTTTCACATTTGACTTTTCTCATTTGACTTTTTACTTTTGACTTCCTATGCTCGACCTCTCCACCCTCTCTCCTTCCTGGACTTTGTTTCTTGACCGTGATGGCGTATTGAACCATGATAAGGACAATGATTATATACGCAGCCGCGATGAGTTCCGTTTTTATGATACCACGCTGGAGGCAATGGCCATCCTCGCAGGTATCTTTGACCGGATCGTGATCGTGACCAACCAGAAAGGCGTTGGAAAGGGACTGATGAGCCCCGAAGACCTCACCGGCATTCATACACATATGACAGCGGAAGTAGAAGCCTCCCAAGGCCGTATTGACCGGATCTATTTCTGCTCTGACCTGTCTGACGATTCACCCAACCGCAAGCCCAATCCCGGCATGGCCCACCAGGCAAAATTGGATTTTCCTGATATTGATTTCAGCAGGAGCATTATTGCAGGCAACCGCATGAGCGATATGGCTTTTGGCAGGAATGCCGGTATGCATACGGTCTTTATAGCCACCACCCATCCCGAAACCCCTTTTCCTGATCCGATGATCGACCTGCGGTTTGACAGTTTATATGATTTTGCGAAAGCGTGCAGAAGGAATATCGAATAATGAACAAGGAATATCGGATCAGTACTGTCCGGGGAGAAGCCAAACACACCCGTCACAATAACCCCAACTTTTAAGTTGGGGACACTGGCATACTATTTCAAAAAGGGCTTTAGCCCAAAATGCTTCCCGCAAGGGAGGACATATCCGGTACACCACCACTTCCCGCACCTCACAGGCCCTGCCCGGGCTAAAGCCCTTTTACTTTCATACCACATTCCTCCCCCGGCTTAAAAGCCGGGGTTATATCCACAGAGCAGGTTGTCCCGGTTGCCGATGAACGCAGAAGAGGCTATTTTCCCAGGACAATAATGATATCGAATGTCGAAGAGAGTAAGAACTCCGATCGACATTCAATATTCCCCTCCCCCTGTTGTAACGAAACCTTAAAAAACAAAGGCATAGATGCAATATGAGCCGGTTACAGGATATTTGCATAGCATGAAATACCTTTTCCTCCTACTGGTATCCATTCCGTCATCCTTCCGCTCCTATGCGCAGCCGGCACAGGCCGTGCTTCCGCAGATGGAAGATGCCATGCGCGGGTATGCAAGCGAAATACTCAATGGCGACGATGAGATCACACGTTTCAGGGCCGATAGCTTTTTCACCCGCTCACTGGTACAGGCGCTGAAAGTGCCGTATTCCTTCTCCTATCGTTTTGATTCACTCAAAAACATTTCCATACTGTACGCGCCCGACAGCAGCTTCCGCATCATTACCTGGCAGCTGATGAAGGATTATACTTATTACCGGCAGAAAGGCGCCATACAATACAATACACCAGACGGCACGCTGAAGCTTACGCCCCTGTTTGATTATTCTTCCTTCACGGATAACCCCGTGGATTCCGTACGTGATAACAACCACTGGATAGGCGCCGTGTATTATAAGATCATCGAGAAAACATTCAACAATAAAAAATATTATACCCTGCTGGGGTATGATGAGAATGATGCGCGCAGCACCAAAAAATGGGTGGATGTGCTCACGTTTGATGCAGCAGGCAATCCCCGGTTCGGCGGCCGTTATTTTACCTATGCAAATGATGATACCAAACCACCCCAGCCGGCCTTCCGTTTCTGCCTCGAATACAAAAAAGAAGCCAATGCCAC
>DASVLZ010000176.1:0-3644 GCA_036384615.1 Sediminibacterium sp. | reverse complement strand
CGCCATCCATACTCTCCGCAAGCGCAGAAGGCCGCATGCTGAATCCTGTACTGAACATTTCCGGCAGCACCACTACTTCGGTCTTTTCCTGTATCCCCATGATCTTTTCCTCAAACATGGCCAGGTTGGCCTGCCTGTTCTCCCAAAAAAGCCCGGACTGTATGAGTGATAATGTAAGTGGTGGCATGATGCAAAATAATTCAAAAATCAAACGTCAAAACCGAATCGTTATCAGTGCTGTTTGGGAAATAAACTGGTTGAATTGGCTCATATGAGCCAATTGTGAGCCAATTCTATCTGCGTTAATTGATTGATTGTTAATTATATACGACTCATGCGGAGCGATCTGGTGCGTATCTGGTGCGTATCTGGTGCGATTGGGGTTCGTCCGGGGATGCTCCTGGTAATGACCGGGCTTTTGAATTATTTCATCCTGTATGCCATCATCACCGAGCCGTATTGTTGCGGGGTTTTCTGGCTGATAGCTTCCCGCGATTCGAAGGTGATGCCCAGCTGCAGGGTGATCCTGGCGTTGGCATAACAGATACCGGTGGTGTGACGAAACATGCAGCAGCTGGGTTCCGCCAGCACTGCCCCCTCTCCTTTACTGAACAAGCCTCCCTGCACGGTGGCATTGTATCCCTGCAAAAGGATTTCAGGATACCAGTACACAAACAGTTCATGTTTTTTGCGCAAGGCGGTTTCAGCGGATTGTACCCTGGCATTCCATAAGGCGGTGTTGCGGTTACTTTCCAGCGAGCCGAGGCAGAAGTACATACCCGCTGCTGCATGGGTATCGTTCATGCCCAGGCTGGCCTGTACCTGCGGCACGAGTTTTATCCAGGATGAATCTTCCCAAAGGGTGCGGGCATAGCTAATGGCTAAATCTGCGCCTACGGCATTGCGCACCTGGTATTGCCAGCCGGTAAACCTGCCATAACCGAACAGGCTATGGTAAGCGTTCTGTACATTTTCACCAAGCGAAGCTTCTCCCACAGTGCCGAGGGTAATGGAATAGCTGAGCATGCTTTCTTTCTGCAAAAAAGAAGTTTGCTGGTAACGGCCGTATAAAAACCCGCAATAGGGGCGGTCCACATCAGCCGCTGAACGGGTTTTACGGATCAGCGGGGTATAGATCTTCTGGCCCAGTTCTGCCTGGTGCACCTGTTTCTTCCCGTTCCTTTCTTTTGCCCAGCGGAAGGCAAGAAAAATACCGTTTGTGTAGTACGCATCATGCTCCCTGAAAAGATAGGCATCGTTTTCATTGATAAACGATAGCTCATGCCGGAAGGGAGCATTGAGCGGGTTGGGCTGGCCCTGCACACAGGCAATAGTTATGGAAAATGCCGCACAGAGCAGCCAGCGCATCACTTGCATTTGATCTATTTGGAAATATTCTCGTTCCCTGTCCGCAGAGCCGCAATCATTTTCTGAACGGCTTCACGCTCATACCCTTTTTGCAGCAGGTAGGCACTGGTCTTTGCCTGCCTGGTGAGGTAATGCTCTCCTTTCAGGGTGGCCCACCTGGCCGCTGCCAGTTTCTGCAAAGATGTGGTATAATCAGGGCCGGAAATGCCTGCCAGCGCTTTTTTGATCACCGGCTCACTGATCTTTTTCAGCCTGAGGGCATAGCGGATCTTCTCTTTACCCCAGTTTTTCTGCCGGAAATGGCCACCGGCAAATGCATCGGCAAACCGCTGTTCATTCAGTATATTTTCTTCTATCAGCCTGGCAATCAATGTTTCCACATTGTTTTTACGGAGCCCGAGCGAATACAGTTTATCCCTTACTTCGCTGTGACAGCGCTCCCGGTAGGAACAGAAATGGCGGATTTTGGGCCAGGCCGGGTCTTCAAAAAACGGGGTTTTTCCCATATACAAATTGCTTTCCGATAGTAAATATTGGTTTATATTTGTTATCCATAATGTCCAATATCCCTCGGACATGAAAGATCCCTGCATTGTTTTGCTATAGTATCATTACATACACAGCTTATAAATGCCTTTTGCCAAACATATCGTATTCCTGATAGATGACGACAACATCTACCAGTTCACTGCACGCAGGATCCTGGAATCTACAGGACTGGCAAAAGAGATCGTATCCTTTTACAATGGCAAGGAAGCGATCAGGTACCTAACGGACGACAGGAACCGGATAGCCGAAAACTTCCCCGACTTTATCTTCCTAGATATCAATATGCCTATCATGAACGGATGGGAGTTCCTCGAAGAATACCATACCCTTTATGGCAATTTCCCAAAGCCGGTGGTGGTGTATGTAGTAAGCTCTTCCATCGATACCCACGACATGAGAAAGTCAAGGCAATACAAGGGCGTGACCGACTACATCGTAAAACCTGTTACCCGGGTAAAATACCAGGAACTGATAGAGAGCCTGTAAGACCGGGCCGGTACATCAGGCAAACCCGACTTTCGTTTACTTTTTCATCCACACCAGATCAACAGACAGGCATTTCTATTGCGGAATGTTAACATTTTGATTTAGGTTTGTTGCGAACCTAAATTCTGCAGAATGAAATTTATTGTGTCTTCGTCTTCCCTGTTAAAGCACCTGCAGCAGATCAGCGGTGTGATCAATGCGAATACCGTGTTGCCGATACTGGAGGACTTTTTATTTGAGATCCAGGACAAAAAACTGAACGTGGTGGCCACCGACCTGGAAACCGTTATGCGCGTGCAGATGGATGTGGAAAGCAAAACCAATGGAAAGGTTTGCATACCTGCCAAAATATTGATGGACTCACTGAAAAACATCGCCGAGCAGCCGCTTACTTTCAATATCGATAAAAATTATGCTGTTGAGATCACCAGTGACAACGGCAAATACAAGGTGATGGGCGAAAACCCCGATAATTTCCCCAAGGAACCTGCAGCCGATGATACCACCGGTTTTACCATGAGCAGCTCGGCACTGCTGACTGCTATCAATAAAACCCTGTTCGCGGTAAGCAGCGATGACCTGCGCCCCGCCATGACCGGCGTATATTTTGAGCTGGCGAAAGATGGGGTTCAGTTCGTGGCTACCGATGCCCACAGGCTGGTACGCTACAAACGGCTGGATACAAAAGCTACCAAGACGGATTCTTTTATCGTTCCTAAAAAACCGCTGAACCTGCTCAAGAATGCGTTGCCCGATAATGATGATGAGCTGTCTGTAAGCTATAACAGCAACCACCTGTTTGTAACGCATGGATCCACGCAGATGATCTGCCGCCTGATCGATGCGCGTTTTCCCGATTATAAAGTGGTGATACCTGCCGATAACCCGTATAAACTGATCGTGAACAAACACGATTTCCAGAATGCCCTGCGCCGTGTAAATGTGTTCAGTAATAAAAGCACCAACCAGGTAGCGCTGAATATTACCGGCAGCGAATTGCAGATGGCTGCGCAGGATGTGGATTTCAGTTTTGAAGGTAATGAGCGCATGAACTGCCAGTATGATGGCGAAGACCTGCAGATCGCATTCAACGCGCGCTTTCTCATTGAAATGCTCGGCGCCGCAGATACCGAAGAGGTAAAGATGGAACTGTCGGCCCCTACCAAGGCAGGACTGATCAAACCCACAGAACAGGCAGCCGGCGAAGACCTGCTGATGCTGGTGATGCCGCTGATGCTGAA
>DASVLZ010000175.1:0-2457 GCA_036384615.1 Sediminibacterium sp. | reverse complement strand
GAGCAGGGGAGTGCCTTTGAGGTCACTGATGTTCATGAGCGGATTGTCCTGGTTGGGAGTGGAGCCTACCACGAGTTTTTTATCGTTGTTCAGCACCAGCCATGCCCAGCCACTGCCGAAACGGTTTTTGCCTGCATCTGTAAACTGTGTTTTGAATGCTTCGAATGAGCCGAAGCTCTGGTCGATGGCTGCGGCCAGTTTGCCGGAGGGCTTTCCGCCGCCACCGGGCTTCATGCATTTCCAGAATAGTTCGTGGTTATAATGGCCGCCGCCGTTATTACGTATTTTACCTGAATACTTGGAAATATCATGCAGGATGTCTTCCAGTGTTTTACCGCTGGTGTTCACGTTTTCCGCTTTCAGTGCGTCATTCAGGTTCTTGGCATAAGCAGAAGCGTGTTTGGAATAGTGGATCTCCATCGTCATGGCATCGATCACAGGTTCCAGTGCAGCATATGCATAAGGCAGGGGTTGCTGTGTAAAACCTGTGGCAGGTATATCCGAGGCAAATGCCTGTAGAGAGGGTGATACGGCAACGGCAATGCCTGCTGCGCCGGCATTCTTAATGAACTTCCGGCGGCTTTGATCATGGTTCGTCATACTATTTGAATTTAAGATGATTTCTTGCGGAACCTAAAGTTAGCCAAAAAACTGCGCAACTGCCGGAACAGGCGATAATAGAATTCCTGGTTGAATAGCTGGGAATCGCGCATGGCTTTATAAGTAAGGAAAATACCTATCGGTACCAGTATGAAGGTCGAGAGCCACATACCCACAAAAGGACCTGTTTGCTCCGAGGTCACGAATTTCTCGCCAAACGTGTTGAACAGGTGGAACAGCACAAAGAATATAATGGCAAATACCAATGGCGCACCCAGTCCGCCCTTGCGGATAATGGAGCCCAGCGGTGCGCCTATCAGGAACATAACAAAGCAGGCGATGGACAGCGTAAATTTTTTATGCCATTCGATCTCGTGCCTGAGCAGTTGCTTGTAACGCTCCTGGTAATCGTTGGCCAGCACCGCCATATTGCCCTTGATGCTGCTGAGCTGTGTACTGGCGGCATCCATTACACGCAGCCTGATGGAGTCGGGGATCAGCGCACTGAAAGAAGTGGCTTTTACAGGAACTGCCGCGCTGTCCGGTTTGATCCAGCCGGTATCCGCATATTTTGCAAAGGGAAGATAAGGAGCTACTTCGCGCTCGCTTTTTACCATATAGAAACTGTCTACATTGGTCAGGGAATCGATGGCCTTATTAAGCTGGCGCAGGCTAAGCATCTTGGGATCGTAGAATGAACTGTCGCCCGACTGAGTAAGTTTAAAGCTCTTCAGGTCGAACACTTTTTTGTATTCTTTAAATCCCATGCGGGTAAACTGTGTATTGGTGGTGTTGTAATTACCTTCTTCCTCGTAGCGCCAGCCATTCTTCAGCACGAATTCGAGAAAGCGTTTGTCTTTTGTAATGCGCATGATACCGCTTTCCGCCACCAGCAGGTTATCCTGCAGGAGGTTGTTGCGGCTTTTCTCAAAGATTACCACGTTGCGGATCACGCTGTCGTTCTTCTCTTTTTTACCCAGTTTGATCACGAACCCCTCGATCTTATCATAGAATACGCCTTCTTTAATATCGAAAGCGGGTTTGGTAACGATGATATCATATTTGAGGGCCGATAACTTCAGGTTTACCACCGGTACTATGTTATTGGCAAACAGGAAGGCGAGACCACAGATGAATATAGTGATGATAGTGAGCGGACGCATAAAACGCAGCAGGGGAATACCCGATGCCTTGATGGCCACCAGCTCAAATGTTTCGCCCAGGTTACCGAAAGTCATGATGGAAGAGAACAGCAATGCCAGCGGCAATGCCAGCGGCACCCAGAACAGTACCACCAGTCCTACCAGCTTCAGGATGATCAGCAGGTCGAGGCCCTTGCCCACCAGGTCATCTATGTAGAGCCAGAAAAACTGCATGGTAAGCACGAACAGGGAGATCAGCAGCGCAGCGAGGAACGGGCCAATGAAGGAGCGGATGATCAGTATGTCGAGTTTTTTAATCACGTATCCCGTAATATTGTTTATGGCCCGCGCAAAAATAACGCTTTCGCCAGCGGAACGCCAATTGGTTACGAATGCCGGTTGGATTTTAACAAAGAACGCCGTTATCGGCAAGGTATACGACCTGTTCGGCGGGCTGAGCAGTGACTATACTTTATTGCTGGAGAAACATGGCATATCCGCAGAAGATACAGGCCCGCGCTCACCCAAAATATCCAAAGGCGAGCAGTATGAAGGGCTGCCCTGGGTAATGCTCGACCATCCGCGCAATTTTTCCGGCAATGATGCATTTGCCATCCGCAGTTTTTTCTGGTGGGGGCATTTCTGCAGCATCACATGGCATCTTGCAGGCACTTACCTGGAAAAATATACACGGAATGTACAGGAACATCTTGCG
>DASVLZ010000174.1:0-4736 GCA_036384615.1 Sediminibacterium sp. | reverse complement strand
GTCCATGGAGCGGGTGCCGGATGCATAGGCTTTCTTTACATTGCGCGGCATATACAATGTTTTCGCAGTTGCTGTGAATGCAGATACCAGCAGCGATGCTGATAGCAGGTAATGCCTGTACATAAGCTAAGGATTTACAGATTGTCTTTAAATGTACGCACTATGCAGCAGGCAGCGATCAATAATTCCATGAATGGATGCGTTGCGGGGAATTATTTCCTTTAGTGCCGCACCTCCACCATCACAGGAAAATGATCGGATGGAGTTCTTGCCGCAAAACTGTTGCTGTTACCGGCTGCAGTATCCTTCTTTTTTGAACGGTAGCTGTCTGTGAGTATGCCATAGCGCTTTACTGTAAAAGCATTACTCAGGAAAATATGGTCTATGCGGCTATCCGTTTTTCCGTTGGGATCGAATGAGTTGAATGTGCCGTTGGTTGCCAGCCTGAAAGGAGCCAGTTCATAAGCATCTTTCAGCACACCCGAGCGATTGATAAGTGCATAGCTTTCGTTGTGCTGGTCCACATTAAAATCGCCGGTCAATACAACAGGAACATTACGGGGAAACTCACTGATCTTTTTCAGGATCAGCCTGGCGCTTTCAGCCCTTGCCTGTACGCCGATATGGTCCATATGCAGGTTGAACATATAGAAAGTAAAGCGGCTGTTCCTTACCCTGAATTTTCCCCAGGTGCATATCCGGGGCAAAGCTGCGTCCCATCCCTTGTTGGGTTTATCGGTGATGGTGGAAAGCCAGAAATCACCATGGTCCTGCAGTTCAAACATATCCGTACGGTAAAAAATAGCTGAATGCTCGCCGCCATGCTGTCCATCATCCCTGCCCACGCCGATGTATGCATAGCCCGGGAGATTGTTTTTGAGATCTTCCAGCTGGCGGTATAAACCTTCCTGTGTGCCAAAAATATCCATGCCATGAAAACGAATCATATCCACGATCACGGGATACCGTTGCTGCCAGCCATTGCCGTTAATGGAATCACCTTTATTGGCATAACGGATATTGTAGGTACCGATAGTAAAGGATTGTGCAGAGAGGGCGCCTGACAACAACAGGCAGGCAAACAAAATGAAGGACCGCATATTCATGGAATAATGTTTTTCTTATATGATCCTGTTGCTGATCACCTTCATCAGCGCGGGTTTATAGTTCTCGCCTATGAATATTTCGGCATCCACACCTTTCAGCCGGATGCTGTTGCCTTCTATGCCGGTAATATTATTGACGGGGATGATAAAAGATTTATGAACGCGTATAAATAGTTCTTCAGGCAGGTGTTCTTCTATTTCTTTCATGCTGGCATATACCAGCACTTTTTGTTTTCCGCATGAAAACCCTACATAATTCTTCATTCCCTCAATATAATCTATCTCATCGTAGTTGATGCGCTGCAGTTTTCCTTTTGTACCTGTTTTTACGAAAATATGGTCCTGCGCCCTGGTGATCTGGGAGGTTTCTTTTTTTTCGCCGATGCGTGCGGCTGCTTTCTGCACAGCCTGCAGGAACCTCGGCAGGCGGATGGGTTTCACGAGGTAGTCCACCACATCCAGGTCGTATCCTTTTAAAGCAAACTCGCTGTAAGCCGTGGTAAGTATCACATGGCACTGGCCGTTGATGGCATGAATAAAGTCCATGCCCGATAACTCGGGCATCTGCACATCCAGGAATACCAGTTGTATATCATCCTGCGAAACCATTTTCAGGGCCTCCAGCGGGTTGGTGAATGTGCCTGCCAGTTGCAGCTGGGGCAACTGGCTGATGTATGTGCTCAGCACATCAATGGCGGCCTGTTCATCATCAACTACGATACACCGGATCATAAGGGGTCAATGGTTAATTCGGTAGTATAAAATTCGGCTTCATCGTGCACTTTATACAGATAATTTTTTCCATACACGATATCCAGCCTGCGAAGGATGTTCTGCAGCCCGATACCGGTGGATATTTCCTTGAAACCCGATTTCTTCCTGTTACGGCAATAAAAATACAGGCGTTTTCCCTCTATACGGAGTTTTATGATGATGGGCGATTCCCAGTTTTTGAGGTCGCCGTGCTTAAAAGCATTCTCTACAATGGTAATAAGTACAAACGGCACGATCATGGCTCCGCCCACTTCACCCTCCACATCAAACTGCACATACAGGTTATTGCTGAAGCGCAGTTGGTTAATGCGTATTACGTTGCCAAGATGTTCAAGCTCATCTTTCAGCAGGGCTTTCTCATCCTTACTGCCTTCATTCAGCGCGTAGCGCATAATATCGGAAAGGCAGAGGATGCCTTCAGACAGCTCCGCGCTCAGCGGCAGCGCTTTTGCGTAGAAAAAGTTGAGTGTATTATGCAGGAAATGCGGGTTGATCTGCGCTTTCAGGAAATTGAAATTGGCCTGTGTGTTCTGCACTTCCAGTTCCATCTTCTGTTTTTCCAGCACCTTCCGTTGTTTGGCTTCATCACGCAGGCTGGTCAGGTAGGCGATCAGTACGGCTATACCCGTCATCAGCGTACTGGTAACGGTAATGGAAAAGATGATAAGCCCGGTGGTAAGTTCCGGCCGTTTAGCCAGCTCCTTGCTTATCGTCATAGATACCACATTATAGCCTGAATATGCCAGCAGCGCCAGCACGGCCACCGGCACATAATCCATAAAACCTCTTCTCTGGGAAAACAGGGTATAAAACCTGTTTACAGTAAGGTAATAGAATACCGACATGAACAGGAAAATGGCCAGGTGCGAAAAAAGTGTATACCAGGTAAGGTATTTTTTGAGCCCCCCCGATACATCCGGAACAAGCAATAATGCAAATGCCTGAAAAATGATCAGGAAAACACATGCGATGGCGGTTACCATCATTACTTTCCCGAATGAATATCTTTTCTCAAGTGCCACGACCCTGTTTTTATAAAAGTAAGGAATATGATCTTTTGCCGGCGATGAAAAAATCCGTGTAACCCGTATTACGGATTACACGGATTCTGGTATGATTACGGGGTGGTAACAGCTTACTGTCCTACACTCAGGCCACCGCCGCCGGATGATACACGTTTGTTCTCATCTTCAGTACCGGTATTACGCTGGCGTGCAGCTTTTACACCGTTGTTGCCGAAGCGGTAGCTGAAGTTGATGCGGAACTGGCGGGTTTCACCCTGCTGTACCAGGTCTGTATGCTGTCCGGAGAAATTAATCCCTCCGCGGAATTTCAGTGTATTGAAAATATCACTCACCGATACTTTTACAGAACCCTTTCCTTTCAGCACCTGTTTGGAAAGACCGGTGCTGATGCTGTAAATCGATTTTCCCTCGAAGCTTCCCATATACACTGTGGGTGCATTATAGAAGGCTGTAAGTTCAGCCACCCATGCTTTGCCGAACCTGAGGCTATTCTGCAGCACTGCATTCAGGCCAAAAGCGTTCAGGTTTACCTGGCGTCCTTTTCCATAATCCGCTTTGTACATGGAGTAGTTGCTGTTCAGGCTGCTGAACAAACTGTAATTGCCTTTCTGGAACGGATAGCTGATACCCAGGCTGAAGATATCCTGCGTAGCCAGGTTCTGTTTGGAAATAAATGCCTGCGATTTATTAGCCGTATCAAACAACATGGTGAAGAGGTCTTTCACATGGCTGTAAGTAAGCGTGGATACCAGCTTGCCTTGGAACACATTTGTAAGGCTGAAGCTATTGGTATACTGCGGACGCAGGTTGATATTGCCTTTCTGTGAAGTATATTCATCCAGCTTATTCTCAAACGGGTTCAGGTCCTGGTAAGCCGGCCTGTCGATGCGGCGGCTGTATGAGAGCGTCCACTGGCTCATCGGGTTCTTGATAAAACTGATGGATGCACTCGGGAACAGGTCGGTATAATGCCTGTCGAAACTGGAATCATAATTTACATAAGTGCCACTGATGTTCTTCTGCCCTGTTGACCGGCCGTTGATATTCGTGTTCTCCATGCGAAGACCCACCTGCACCATCACTGTTTTAAACGGACGTGCATAGCTCAGGTAAGCCGCATTGATATTTTCCTTGTAGCGGAAACGGTTGCTGCGGTCCCTGTCCAGCTGGTCGCTGCTGCTATATACATTATAGCGCTGAAAATCATTATCGGTGTTTACGAATGCAGTCTTTCCCCCGAAACTCAGTTTGCCTTTCTTCAGGTTCTTGTCCCAATCAGCTTTCAGCGAGTTGATCTCTACATCAGAGGGTGAGAGTATGCGGTATATAACGCTGCTCAGCAGGTTATTGTTCACCGGGTCAAAATAATAGTTGGGCTGCAGCTGATTTCCGTTAAGATGGTAGTTACCGTGGTCGGCATTCAGTGCAAATGTGTTGCCATTGGTATTGGTGAATGTATAGTTCAGGTTTTCATTCAGGTTATTCCTTACACCCGTGCTGTGGTTCTCCGCTATCAGTATGCGGTTCACTGTGCCGGTGGGAATATAGGATATGGGAGTAGCACTGCGGCTGTTGAAGGTAGGGTCGGTAAAAGAACCGTTTACCATAACCCCGAGGATGCTTTTCTTGTTCAGGGTATAATCGATACCTGCTTTCAGGTTATGCGTTTTCATATCCACTATGAGCAGGTTCTTCTGGTCAAACAGAGAGTCGGCCAATGAACGGCGGAGAGATATGTTCTGTTCGTTCAGCCCGGTATTATAGCTGTAGTTGCCATATATATTCATCTTCGCATCGCGGTAGTTCAGTGAAAGGCCGGCATTGTATTTGG
>DASVLZ010000173.1:0-4267 GCA_036384615.1 Sediminibacterium sp. | reverse complement strand
GGTTCCATGTTCCTGCCACTTTCCCTTGCCGTTGGTTTTGCTATGATCGCGAGCTTTATCCTTTCACAAACGTTAGTGCCGGTATTTTCTTATTGGTTGCTGAAGGATAGAGACGTGAATAATACAATAACAAGCCGGTTTGACCGGTTTAAGGATCGGTACAGTCGTTGGCTGAGAGGGCTTGATAAACGATCTGTTGTTTTTATTCCGCTTTATCTTATTGCAGCATTTGGCTTATTGTGGGTACTTTTTGCACAACTTGGAACTGATATTTTACCGAAAACAGACACAGGCCAAACACAGGTACGGTTGAGATTACCAGCCGGGACAAGGGTGGAAAGGACAGAAACTGCTACACAACAATTATTACATCTGTCTGATAGTATTTCCGGGAACCATGTAGAGATGAGTTCTGCTTTTATTGGCGTGCAGCCATCCAGTTATCCTGTTAACCTGATTCATCTCTGGACAAGCGGGCCGCAAGAGTCCGTGATAAAAATCAAACTGCAAAAAGGGTATCATGCTTCGATAGAAACGTTTAAAGAAAAGCTTCGCGCGGCTGTCGGACAAACTATTTCAGGTGCAATACTTTCTTTTGAGCCGGGCGATATGGTAGAACAGGTTGTTAATTTGGGTAGCACCAACCCCATAGAGATCGCAGTAATGGGAAAGAACTTGTCTCAAAGCGGGAAGGTGGCTGCAGAGTTGAATAACAAACTAAAGGCAATCTCTTACCTGAGAGATGTGCAGATAGCAACACCCCTGAATTATCCTGCCGTCAAAATGAACATTGACCGTATTAAGGCCGGGCAGTCCGGGTTAACAGTAGAACAGGTTACACGATCCACAGTGGCCGCTACATCATCCAGCAGATTTACACAACCCAATTACTGGTTGGATAAAAGCTCAGGTACCGCTTACCAGGTACAGGTTGAATACCCGCAATATCTTGTCAACAGCAGCGATGCACTTGGCTTGATCCCTGTTAATGCAGGAACAAATACTCCGGTTTATTTGCGTGATGTGGCTACCATGCAGAAAACCTTCATGCCCGGAGAATATGATCGTATCAACCAGCAGCGCTTTATCACTATCACTGCAAATATCTTCCAAAAAGATGCAGGAACAGCGATCCATGAAGTGCAAAAAACAATCGCTTCACTGGGAGTTCTTCCACAGGGTATCAAGATTACTTTGCGTGGCCAGGCGGATCTGCTTGACCAAACGGTTAGCGAGTTGTCAACAGGCCTTATGATAGCCATTGTTGTCATCTTTCTTATGCTCACTGTCAACTTCCAGTCTTTCAGGTTGTCGCTGATCGTTTTATCGATCATACCTGCGGTTATTGCAGGATCATTTTTGCTTTTATGGGTTACCGGGCAATCACTGAATATTCAATCTTACATGGGAACCATCATGGCGGTGGGTGTTGCAGTTGCCAATGCCATATTATTACTGACGAGCGGAGAAAGGTACCGAAGACAGGACAGCCATGCGGATTTTGCGGTAACAGGAGCAACAGAAAGATTACGCCCGATCCTTATGACGAGTCTTGCAATGATTGCCGGTATGATACCCATGGCAATTGGTTTTGGCGAAGGCGGTGATCAGACTGCTCCGCTGGGTATTGCGGTGATAGGCGGACTTGTTTTGTCGACTGTAAGTACACTCGTATTTCTTCCGGCTATTTATAGAAGAATAGTAGGAAGCAAAGCATATATCAATCCATCATTGCATCCGGAGGATACAGGTCAATGATACAACAGCCATCACAAAATAAAATATAGCATAGAATGAAAGCATCTTACCATATAATTAGTTTGGCATTAATCGGGATACTCGCCGGATGCAAACAATCAGAAAGCGATCCATCCTCAGTATCAAAGAAACCTGGAACAGATTCGATAGCCGTCTTTATTCTTCACAAGGATACTGCACGGAAACAACTCAACTTCCCCGCAGAATTACTTCCCATGGAGCGTGCTGAGATTGTATCGAAAGTAACTGGGTATGTAGGTATATTGAGAGCCGATATCGGCGATCATGTAAGTAAAGGCCAGGTACTTGCTGTTCTGGAAGCCCCAGAAATGAAAGCGACTTACGCACAGGCGAATGCTGAGGTACAGACAGCACGTTCAAAATATTTGGGTAGCCTTGATACCTATCATCGGTTGGTAGATGCGTCTCACACTGAGGGTACAATTGCAATAGGGGAACTGGAAAAGGCAAAGGCGCAGATGCAGGCAGATAGTGCGGCACTTACTGCAGCGCGGGCTAAAACAAATGCCTATGCCGAAATGAACAGCTATCTTACGATCAGGGCTCCATTCAACGGGGTGATCACACAGCGCAATGTTGACCGTGGTGCATTGGTAAGTACAACCAATGCAAAACCTCTATTTATCCTGGAAGATATTTCCAGTTTGCGCCTGCGTATACCTGTCCCGGAAATGTACACAGCGACTGCTGCGTCTGCTGTAATTACATTTACAGTAGATGCGCGACCTGATATTATTTATAAGGCTTCGCTTTCCCGCAAAGCAGGATCGCTTAATCTTACCAACCGGGCAGAGACCTGGGAGTTTTTGTATAACAATCATGCAGGTCAGCTCAAATCCGGTATGTATGCCACTGCTATTTTACAATTAGGCAGACAGGCGCCTACCTTTTTGGTGCCACCATCGGCGGTTGCCACTAACCTTGAAAAGCGTTTTGTTATCCGGCTAAATAATGGCAAAGCAGAATGGGTTGATGTCCGCAATGGCATGACTGTAGCGGATAAAACAGAGGTATTCGGAAATCTGAATGAAGGGGATACTTTACTTACCAGGACAACAGACGAGTTGAAACCGCAAACTGTCATATCCAACCCCCGCAAGGTTAACAAATGATTTTTGATGGATTTGGTCCGGCAGGGGCTTCAAAGCATATATAAAAAAGGAAAGTTGCATTAACTTTCCTTTTCACGTGAACCGGATTGGATTCGAACCAATGGCCTGCTGCTTAGAAGGCAGCTGCTCTATCCAGCTGAGCTACCGGTCCGGTACTTTCAGGGCGCAAAATAAAGGAAAAAACGCATGCAGCGCAATACATGGCCAACTGCCATTTCTCATTCCCAATCGCCTACATTTGCCTTCAAATGATTGCTCATGAGCTATAACTACCTGCCGCTCGACCGCAAATGGCTCAGTTTTCAGCAGGTGAAGAACCTGCTGGACTATGACCAGCTGGTTTCCATCACTTTCGATGCACATGAAAGAATATTGGCCTGCCGCGCTTATCTCGATAAAAAAATGGAGGAAAAAGACCGGCAGTACTACGGTATCAACACCGGTTTCGGTTTTCTGCAGCATGTAAAAATAGATGCCAGCCAGATAGAGCAGCTCCAGTACAACCTAATCGTTTCCCATGCCTGCGGTCTCGGTGAGGAGGTGCCCGCGGATATTGTGAAGCTGATGCTCATGCTTAAGATCAAATCGCTGAGCTATGGCAACAGCGGTGTTCAGATAGATACCGTGATCAGGCTGATGTACATGTATAACAAGGGCGTTTTACCTGTGATCTATACCCAGGGCTCCCTGGGCGCATCCGGTGACCTGGCGCCTTTGAGTCACCTGAGCCTGCCGCTGCTGGGACTTGGCGAAGTATATTACGAAGGAAAGAAAATGCCCGCAGAGGAGGTGCTGAAAATAATCGGGTGGGAGCCTATCCACCTGCAAAGCAAGGAGGGACTGGCCCTTATCAATGGCACCCAGTTTATGAGCGCCTACGGGATGTATTGCCTTAAAAAGGCAGAGCACCTGATACGTGTGGCCGACCTGGTGGCAGCGCTGTCGTTTGATGCCTTTGACGGCATCATGGAACCGTTTAATGAGCATATACATGCCATACGGCCGCACAGGGGGCAGGTGCATACCGCCGCAAAAATGCGCGAATACCTGGCGGGCAGCGCTATTGCGGCGCAGCCGAAAAAGCAGGTGCAGGATCCTTATTCCTTCCGCTGCATTCCCCAGGTACACGGCGCTACAAAAGACGCTTTTGACCATGTGCTGGACATTATGCTCCGCGAGATCAATTCCGTTACCGATAACCCCAATATCTTCCCCGAAGAAGACCTGATCCTGAGCGGGGGCAATTTTCATGGGCAGCCGCTGGCACTGGCGCTGGATTATTTTTCCATTGCCATGAGCGAGCTCGGCAATATTTCGGAGAGAAGAACCTACCAGCTGATCAGCGGGCAAAGGGGGCTGCCGCTGTTCCTGGTGAA
>DASVLZ010000172.1:0-2623 GCA_036384615.1 Sediminibacterium sp. | reverse complement strand
AAGTAAGGTTGGAAGGAGGCAGTTTTGCCATATCCATTTTTTTCGCCTGCAAAGCGATCAATGCGATCTGGTGCTGCGGGTTCCAGGGACAAACCGCCAGTTCGGTATGCACGGCAAAAGGCTCATTGTTTGCGGGCTGATCGTAACGGTAAGAAAAATAGTTGATCATCTCTTCCACGCGCACAGCACCCTGCTGCGGGAGTTGCCCTTCCTTCAATATGCGGCGCACATTGCTGTAAGAAGCAGCATCCACATCTATAGAAAAAGTAGACAATGGATTATCCGCCACTTTCCGGTAACCGTTTTCAGTGATATGATCATATCCTTCCCTGTTATAAGGGTAACCGGCATCGTAGGTGCGCCCTCCCCCGAAATAACTGTTCATAGCCAGTGCCGGCATAGCGGTATATGCCGACTTCGCTGATAACGCTTCCCTGGTGGCCACTGTTTTTTGCATCATGGCCATATTGGCAGTCGCCACTACCTCGTTCAATGCGGCAGCATCCGGCTGCAATTGTATTTCCAGGTAATTTTTCTTTCCTGCTTTGATCTCTTTCGTCACAAATCCAACATAACTCACCAGCAGTACATCATTATCGCCTGCCTGCAGGGAAAAACTGCCATCGGCAGCAGTGGCAACTCCTTTGCCGGTACTCTTCACAACAATACTCGCATAGGCCAGCGGATGCCCGCTATCGTCGGTAACCCTGCCTTTGATCGTTCTGGGAGAAGGAACAAAACTTATTGTTATCACCGACAGCAATAAGCAACTCAGAATATATTTCATATGCCTGTTTTCTGGAAGGATGCCGCGATCTGCGCAATTACACAAGGCTGTCAAAAAAAATTTATCTTGAGCCTGCATATGGTTCCGGTGATACATATGAACGATACCGGCCCGCTTTCAGACGCGGCCCTCCTGCAGCAGTTCCGCACCTCGGGCAGCCAGGAAGTACTGGCTACGCTATACCTCAGGTATACCGACCTTGTATATGGTACCGCCATGAAATACCTGAAAGATGCCGAATCAGCGAAAGACGCCGTTATGAATATCTACCAGGAACTGGTGCATAAACTGCCTTCACAGGAAATAGATACCTTCAAAAGCTGGCTGTATGTAGTGGTTAAAAACCATTGCCTGATGCAGCTGCGCAGACAGAAAAAGCAGGTTATGGTAGAATTTCAGCCGAATTTTGTGCAATCGGAGGATTTTAGTCATCTGGATAGTGTGCTCGACAAGGAAAAAGAACTGGAGAAACTGGAAAAATGCATGGAAGGCCTACCGGATGAACAGGAAAAAGCCATCCGCCTGTTTTACCTGGAAGGCAAATGTTATCATGAAATAAAAGAGATCACAGCGCTTGACTGGAATAAAGTAAGAAGCCTCATACAGAATGGCAGGCGCAACCTGAAAAACTGTATGGACAAGCCATGAGCGATAATAAAGACCATATTACCCATTATACGCAGGCAGATATTGACCGGTACCTGCAGGGCAGACTAACGCCTGCCCAAATGCATGCACTGGAAAAAGCAGCCCTCCGGGATCCCTTCCTCGCGGATGCGATAGAAGGTTACCGGGAAGCTGATCCTGCACTGGCTGCACAGCATCTCACAGATATCCGGCAACAATTATCAGCCGCACCTGCCAGGATACGGCCCATACCGCAGCATTCCCCTGCCCGGTGGTGGCGTGCGGCAGCGGCCATTCTCCTGATAGCAGGCGGCGCTACTGCGGGATGGCTGATCTGGAATAAAGATGTACATACAAGAGAACTGGCACAGGCAAACACGCCGCAATCCGCACCCGCTCCTGCTGATACTACGCATAACGACCGTGTACCGCAACAAACGGTAACAACACCTGCCACAGAACAAACCCACAAAGAAGATATGGCTGCACACAGACCGGCTGCTGCCATACCTTCTGCAAAAACAGGCCGCATATCCAACGGAAAAAATATTCCTGTAATGGATTCCGCCAATCCAAAAACGTTATCAGCAGGCCTTACCGATCTCATGGGGAAGCGTGATATGATGCAAAAAGAAATCGATGCAACCCGCGAAGCGCTGATGCAAAAACAACAGGCTTTCAATGCCGGTGCTGCACAGGAAGCCACTGCCATGAAGATGGCGCCTGCCCCCGCACCCGCAAGTGCCCGGCCCATCAAACTCGCTGAATTTGCAGGTGTGGTAAAAGACAGTAAAGATTCCCCCGTAAGCGGCGCTTCGGTGACCCTGGCCAATACCAAAAAAGGCCAGGTTACCGACAATACAGGCACATTCCGTTTTCTTGCCCCTGATACATCGCAGCAAATAGCAGTGGCCGCTCTCGGCTTCACACGAACACAACTTACTATTAAGCCCGAGAAACCCGCCGAGATCAAATTGGTGCCCGATAACCAGGCGCTCAGTGAAGTAGTGGTTACCGGCTCCAATAGTGCAAAAACAAAAACAGTTCTTTCCCGGGATCTGCAACAGGATTCCATCATACCCAGTGGCGGCTGGGAACGCTTTGCCGCGCAGCTGAGAAAAAAGATCACCGATGCCCACATGATGCAGGCCGATGATATACACGGCACCATAGAAGCCATGATCACCCTCAATGCCAAAGGCAAAGCCG
>DASVLZ010000171.1:0-5928 GCA_036384615.1 Sediminibacterium sp. | reverse complement strand
CCTTGTTTGGCGAACGCCTTGCACTGGACCTCGATAATGCATTCTATTCAGTGGCGGAAGGCCTGGTAAATTCTTTCAAGGAGCAGAACGATCATGAAGGGTTACGCCTGGCAGCGATAGTGGATTTTGGTATTGACCCATCCATCACCCCCGATGAACTCAGCAGGCTGCCGGAACATGAACTGGCTGAAAAATTATACAACGAAGCCATCGCCAACTATGAGCGTAAGAAACAGGAACTGATGGCAGAGGCGATACCAGTGTTCAGGAATATCCGTCAGCAGCAGGGTGAGCATATTGAAAATGTGATCGTGCCGTTCACAGACGGTAAAAGAGGCATACAGGTATTGTCCAACATGGAAAAAACACTCGGCTCCAACGGCGCTGAAATGGCCAATGCCCTCGAAAGAACGGTTACACTGAGCCTGATAGATGATGCCTGGAAAGAGCACCTGCGTTCAATGGATGACCTGAAGCAGAGTGTGCAGACAGCCAGCTACGAGCAGAAAGACCCGTTGGTGATCTATAAAATGGAAGCCTTTGACCTCTTCCGGAAAATGGATGGCGAAGTAAACAAGGATATTGTCCAGTTCCTCTGCCATGCAGGTATTCCGCTCAATAATGGTGAAGAAGTGAAGGAAGGTCGTCAGAAAAAAACGGATATGAGCCGGATGAGTGCCAGCAAGGAAAGTGCTGATGGCGCACCCTCTGAAAACGATTATTACGACCCTACCCCGGTAAAACAACAACCCGTAACCGTAGCACCCAAGATCGGCAGAAACGATCCCTGTCCTTGCGGAAGCGGGAAGAAGTATAAACAATGCCATGGGAGGGAAGGCAACTGAGAATGATTCATTGCATCCATGCGTCTTAACTCTTACATAGACCATACCCTGCTCAAACCCACTGCACTGGTTTCGGATATTGAAAAATTGTGTAGTGAAGCCAGTCAATATGGGTTCGCAGCTGTTTGCGTGCCGCCGAATTTTGTGAGGAAGGCGAAGGAATGTTTGCAGGGTACAGTTGTGAAAACAGCTACCGTGATCGGTTTCCCTTTCGGGTATTCTGCTGTGGAAGCCAAGATCGCAGAGATCGTGCTGGCAATGGTGGATGGGGCAGATGAACTGGATGTGGTGATCAATATATCTGCTGTTAAGAACAACGACTGGCAATACCTGGCCAATGAGATCAGTAATATCATGCCCGTGGTGAAGAGCAAGGATAAGGTAATTAAAGTGATCATTGAAAGCGGGGTGCTTACGGATGAAGAGATCATCAAGTGTTGTGAATTGTATGGAGTGGCGGGCATTGACTACCTGAAAACTTCTACAGGATATGCGGAGAAAGGTGCAACGGTAGAAGCCGTGCGGCTGTTCCGGAAACACCTTCCTGCCGGTGTACAGATAAAAGCATCCGGGGGCATACGCGATTATGCTTTCGCCAGGCAACTGGTAGATGCCGGGGCCACCCGGCTGGGATGCAGTGCCAGCATTGCCATTGTAAATGGCGCCCCGGCAACGGATGCAGGTTATTAACTTTCCTGATGCGGCCCTCTCATACATCTGTTGTACCTTTATGCAAGCGGTCGTGTTATGAAACATATTCTCAAAACCATATTGTTTTTTTTGCTGGCACTACCTGTTTCAGCAGTATATGCAGGAGATACTATTACAGTAAGGAAAGACCCGCGGCTGGATGTGCTGGCCGCAAAGCAGTCGGAGATCAACAAGCGTTTTTATGCGCAGGCTGCAAATGGATTGTATAAAGGATACCGTATACAGGTATTGAGCACCTTTAACCGCGACCAGGCTTTTGCCATGCAAAGCAGCCTGATGGCAGGGTTCCCCGAGCAAAAAACATATGTTACGTACCAGTCGCCCAATTTCAGGGTGCGGATCGGCAATTTCCTGAGCAGGGAAGATGCAGAGGCTTTCCGTAAACAATTATCGCGTTACTATCCTGAAGGATTGTATATCGTGGAAGATGCGGTAGAACTGGTTCTGACAGATCCAGAAGAAACCATCGTTCAATAAAACTATGTTAGCAGAAAGAATCAAGACGCTGGCAAAAGCATATGCAGATGAATTTATAGCGGTTCGTCATCACCTGCATGCGCACCCCGAGCTGAGTTACCAGGAAAAGGAGACCAGCCGGTTCGTGAGAACCAAACTGGAAGAGCTGGGTATTCCTTACGAGATAAAAGCAGATACCGGCATAGTGGGCCTGATCAAGGGCAACCAACCCGGCAGCAGGGTCATTGCTTTGCGTGCAGATATGGATGCTCTGCCGATACAGGAAGAGAACGATGTATCCTACAGGTCAAAGAATCCCGGTGTAATGCATGCCTGCGGGCATGATGTGCATACTACTATTTTACTGGGTGCTGCAAAGATCCTGAACGAACTGAAGGAAGGCTGGGAAGGAACGGTGAAACTGATATTCCAGCCGGGTGAGGAAAGAAACCCCGGCGGAGCCAGTTATATGATCAGGGATGGTGCCCTGGAAAACCCCAGGCCGCAGGGCATTATCGGGTTGCATGTGCACCCGGGTCTTGATCTCGGCAAATTCAGTTTCCGGAAAGGACGTGTAATGGCCAGCGCGGATGAACTATATATGACCATCAGGAGCAAGGGAGGACATGCAGCGGCGCCGCATCTTACAGCAGATACCATACTGATCGCATCGCAGCTGATCGTAAGCCTCCAGCAGATCATTTCACGCAATAACAATCCTACCTCGCCATCGGTATTATCTATCTGTTCCATACAGGGAGGACATACCACCAACGTAATTCCCAGCGAAGTAAAGCTGATGGGCACTTTCAGGGCTATGGATGAAGTATGGAGAAAAAAGGCCCATGAGCTCATACGTAAACAGGCTGTTGGGCTGGTGGAAGCCATGGGCGCCGAAATAGACCTGCATATTGATGTAGGTTATCCTACGGTGGATAACGATCCTGTTTTCACCGAAACGGCCTGGCAGCAGGCGAATGCATTCGTGGGAAAGGAACATGTACAGGAAACGGAAGTGCGTATGGGCGCGGAAGATTTCGGCTACTACACACAGATCATACCCGGTTGTTTTTTCCGCATAGGTGTGCGCAATGAAGCGGAAGGCATCGTTCATAATGTACACACGCCCAGGTTCAATATTGATGAAGCAGCTATTGAAAAAGGCATGGGCATGATGGCCTGGCTGGGGGCGACGGTACAATAATTACTCCGCAGAATAACTTCGAATAGGTGATAAAAATGTTTGGATAAGGTATTTATACTTAACCATCTTTTGAGAGCAGCAGTAGTTTTGCTATATCAACAGCTGCTATGGATTTGCAACTCATCCAGGAAAAGATATATACTATCAGGGAGAGGCGGGTAATGCTTGATCATGACCTGGCGGTATTGTATGGCGTTGATACAAAACGCCTGAAGGAAGCTGTGCGCAGAAATATAGAACGCTTTCCGGATGATTTTATGTATGCACTTACAAAGACCGAATACGATTCTTTAAGGTCGCAATTTGCGACCTTAAACAAAATGAGGCGAGGGGAACATATCAAATACTATCCTTTTGCTTTTACTGAACAGGGAATCGCCATGCTTAGCGGGGTACTTCATTCAGAAAAAGCCATCCAGATGAATATCCTTATCATGCGTGCATTTATTGTTCTGCGCCAGGTTGCCTTGCAGTACCAGGAACTGGCCAGCCGGGTACTGGAGATCAGTGGTACCGTATCGGAACATGGCGAACAGCTGGAGCTCATTCATCTGGCCATTGAAAAACTACTGAATGAGAAGGCTGCGCAGGTTTCATGGGAGGAAAGAGAAAGGATCGGTTTTTACAAACAGGATTCCTGACGTATCAATAAACCGTATTTTTGCCCTTTGGTAACCCAAAAGATACGTATGTCCAAACACAAGGAATTACGCAAGGAGCAGGCCCTGGAGTATCATGCCTCTGGAAGGCCGGGCAAAATTGAAGTGATACCTACCAAAGAGGCCAAAACCCAACGTGATCTTTCACTTGCTTATAGTCCCGGTGTGGCTGAGCCCTGCAAGGAAATAGCCAGGCACACGGAAGAAGTATATAAATACACTGCCAAAGGCAACCTCGTGGCAGTGATCAGCAATGGCACAGCAGTGCTGGGTTTGGGTGATATCGGCCCCGAAGCCAGCAAACCTGTGATGGAAGGGAAGGGTGTATTGTTCAAAATATTCGCCGACATTGATGTATTCGATATCGAGATCAATGAAAAAAACCCTGTAAAATTCGTGCAGATCGTTAAAGCCCTCGAACCTACTTTCGGCGGCATTAACCTGGAAGACATCAAAGCGCCCGAATGTTTTTATATAGAACAGGAGCTGAAGAAGCAGATGAATATCCCGGTGATGCATGATGACCAGCACGGCACTGCCATCATCAGCAGCGCGGCTTTGCTGAATGCGTTGGAACTGCAGAAAAAGAAGATTGAAAAAGTATGCTTCGTAGTGAATGGCGCCGGCGCTGCCGCCATGGCCTGTATGAAACTGTATGTGGCATTGGGCGCCAGGCATGAAAATTTTACTGTTTTTGATAAGGATGGAGTGTTGCATACCGGCAGGACCGACCTGGATGAAGAACGTATGAAGTTTGCCGTGAAGAAAAGTGATAACTCCCTTGAGAAGGCCATGAAGGATGCAGATGTATTTCTTGGCCTCAGCGTAGGAAATGTGGTTACGCAGGAAATGATCAAAAGCATGGCCCGCAATCCTATCGTATTTGCCATGGCCAATCCCGATCCCGAGATCAGTTATGAAGATGCTACCGCAGCCAGGAAGGATATTATCATGGCTACGGGCAGAACGGATTATCCCAACCAGGTGAACAATGTACTCGGCTTCCCATATATTTTCCGCGGCGCGCTGGATGTACGTGCTACGCAGATCAATGAAGAAATGAAGCTGTCGGCCGTGCGTGCACTTGCCGATCTTGCCAAATCCCCCGTGCCTGATATTGTGAACCTGGCTTATAACCAGAATAACATGTCCTTTGGCCCGGAATACATCATTCCCAAACCGCTTGATCCGCGGTTATTATCTACGGTGGCGCCGGCCGTGGCCAAAGCTGCTATTGCCACAGGCGTGGCACAACGCCAGATCACTAACTGGGAAGCATATGCGTTGGAGCTGAACAAGAGACTGGGGCTTGATAACCAGCTGATGCGTGTGATCGGGAACAAAGCGAGAAAAGCACCCAAGCGCCTCGTATTCGCCGAAGCAGATAATCAGAAAATACTGAAAGCCGCCAGCATTATTTATGATGATGGCATTGCGTACCCGATCTTACTGGGAGATCCAGAGAAGATCCGCCTTATAGCAGAGAAATATAATATTGATATCAGCGATATACCCATCATTGACCCGCGCAGTGATGAGATGGAATCCAAACGCGAATTCTACAGCGAAATATTTTTTAAGAAGCGGCAGCGCAAAGGGTTCAACAAATATGAGAGCCTGAAGATCATGAAAGACCGGAACCATTTCGGTTGCATGATGGTGGAAACAGGAGATGCGGATGCGATGTTATCAGGCCTCACAAAAAATTACGCGGAGGCCATACGGCCTGCGCTGCAGATCATAGGTACTGAAGAAGGTGTGAAAAAGATCGCCGGCATGTACCTGCTGCTTACCAAAAAAGGACCGCTGTTCCTCGCAGATACTACCGTTAATTTCCATCCTACAGCCGAAGAGCTGGCGGATATTACCATGATGGTAGCGAAGGAGGTGCGCAATTTTAACCTTACCCCGCGCATTGCTATGCTCAGCTACAGTAATTTCGGGAGCAGCGATTCGCCGGAGGCCAGGCTGGTGGCGGAAGCCACGAGGATATTGAAACAACGCAATCCCTCCCTTGTGGTGGATGGCGAAATGCAGGGCAGTCTTGCTTTCA
>DASVLZ010000170.1:0-3340 GCA_036384615.1 Sediminibacterium sp. | reverse complement strand
CGCCGCACAGGAGCAGGCAAACGGCTGATGCAGGCTGCCATCAGTTCCTGTCATGAGTTATTTGGCGCAGGGCCAATACGTATCGGCGCACAGCTGTACCTGTTATCTTTCTACCAAAGCTTTGGCTTTCTTCAAACCAGCGATGTGTATCTCGAAGATGGGATTGAGCATGTAGAGATGATGTTGAATCGTTAACTTATCAACGATTCAACTCTTCCTGCAGGAATCTCGCCGTATGGCTCTCCCTGCAGGTGAGCATGGCTTCGGGAGTACCTTCAAAAAGTATCTTCCCGCCACCATCGCCGCCTTCGGGGCCGAGGTCTATAAGATGATCAGCCACTTTGATCACATCCAGGTTATGTTCGATCACCAATACTGTGTTGCCCCGATCGACCAGTTTATTCAATACATCCAGCAAATGCCTGATATCCTGGAAATGCAGGCCTGTGGTAGGTTCATCGAGGATATAAAATGTTTTGCCGGTGTCTTTCTTGCTCAGTTCAGTAGATAGTTTCACACGCTGCGCCTCGCCGCCGCTCAGGGTTACTGCGGATTGACCGAGGGTAATATATCCCAGCCCCACATCCTGCAATACTTTGATCTTGCGGTAGAGATAAGATATAGGCTGGAAGAATTCGCAGGCTTCATCCACCGACATATTCAGTACATCACTGATGGATTTGCCTTTGTAGCGTATCTCCAGTGTTTCACGGTTATATCTTTTACCGTTGCATTTTTCACAGTGCACATATACGTCGGGCAGGAAATTCATTTCAATCACCCGCATGCCACCGCCCTCGCATACATCACAACGGCCGCCTTTTACATTGAATGAAAAACGGCCGGCAGTATAGCCGCGTATCTTGGCCTCGGGTATAGCGGCGAACAGGCTGCGTATCTCCGTAAAAAAACCGCAATAGGTAGCAGGATTACTCCTCGGCGTGCGGCCGATGGGCGACTGGTCGATCTCGATCACTTTATCAATATGCTCCAGTCCCTTCACAGTTTTAAAAGGCATGGGATTTACGCGGCTGTCGTAGCAATGTTTGGACAGGATAGGATACAATGTTTCATTGATCAGCGTGGATTTGCCGCTGCCGCTCACACCTGTTACCACGATGAATTTCCCCAGGGGAAACTTCACATCCACATTCTTCAGGTTATTGCCATTGGCCCCTTTCAGCTCAAGGAATTTACCGTTGCCTTTGCGCCGTTCTTCGGGTATGGCAATCGTTTTGCCACCATTCAGGTACAAGGCGGTTTCCGATTTGCTTTTCAGCACTTCTTTCGGCGTGCCTGCCGCCACGATATGGCCACCGTACATGCCTGCCCTCGGGCCTATATCCACGAGATGATCCGCTGCCATCATAATGTCCTTATCATGCTCCACCACCAGCACGCTGTTGCCGATATCGCGCAGGTTCTGCAATGCGGTGATCAGGCGATGGTTATCGCGCTGGTGCAGGCCTATGGAAGGCTCATCCAGTATATACGTGATGCCCTGCAGCTGCGACCCGATCTGTGTGGCAAGCCGTATGCGCTGCGACTCGCCACCGCTGAGCGTGCGCGAGGGCCTGTTGAGCGAGAGATAGGCAAGGCCTACATCCAGCAGGAACTGTAACCGCTCCCGTATTTCTTTGAGGATATCTTTCGCTATCAGGTTCTGTTTATTGCTCAGCCGCTTCTCTACCTGTTCAAACCACTGGTACAGCTTATCCAGGTTCATATCACTCAGTTCCGCAATGTTCTTTTCATCCACTTTAAACCAAAGGCTCTCTTTTTTGAGCCTGGCGCCAGAGCAGGAGGGACATGTTTTCAGTTCCATGAACTGCTCCACCCATTCGCGGAGGCCTTCACTGCTGTTGCCCGTTGAAAACCATCGTTTGAGCATGGGTATGATACCTTCAAACTCTCCCTCATACATACTGCCGTGGATATATTCTTCCACATCATCCAGTTCCAGTGAGCTGCCTTCTTCGTTGCCATGCAGCAACAGGTTGAGCGCTTTTTCGGGAAGGTCCCTGATGGCTTTATCGAGACTGATCCTGTTCTTCTTTGCAAACTGCTCCACGTTGCGGAATATATACGCATCGCGCTGTTCCCCCAATGGGGCAATGCCCCCTTCCTTTACACTCAGCGACCTGTCGGGCAAAATCGCTTCCATACTTACCGTATATACATTTCCCAAACCCTTGCATACCGGACATGCACCGTAGGGAGAATTAAAAGAAAATGCATTGGGCGAAGGTTCTTCGTAGCTGATGCCCGTATCCTCACACATCAGCTGTCTCGAGTACTGTACTACTTTACTGGTATCATTCACCAGCAGGAACATCAGTTCCTTACCCATTCTGAGCGACTGCTGCACGCTCTGGCTCAGGCGGAGTTTCATTTCATCTGTCACCTGCAGGCGGTCGATCACCACTTCAATATCATGTATCTTATAACGATCCACCTGCAGTTTGGGACTGAGATCGGTCACTTCTCCATCTATACGCACTTTCAGGAAACCTTTTTTGCGGATGTCTTCAAACAGCTCGCGGTAATGGCCCTTGCGGCCGCGTACCAGCGGTGCCAGCAGGCTGATCTTTTTTCCTTTGAAACGGGTGAATATATTGGCCACGATCTCTTCTTCGCTGAACTTCTCCATTTTTTTGCCGGTGTTATAGCTGTAGGCCTCTCCGATGCGCGCAAACAGGAGGCGCAGGAAATCGTATACTTCCGTAACAGTGCCCACAGTAGAGCGCGGGTTCTTATTGGTGGTTTTCTGTTCGATAGAGATTACAGGAGAAAGCCCGGTGATCTTGTCCACATCAGGCCGTTCCATATCGCCGATGAATTGCCGTGCGTAGGCGCTGAAGCTTTCCATATAGCGGCGCTGTCCTTCATTATAGATCGTATCAAATGCGAGCGATGATTTGCCGCTGCCGCTCACCCCGGTAAATACCACCAGTTTGTTTTTAGGAATGGAGATGTCTATGTTCTTGAGGTTGTGTTCGCGGGCGCCGAATACTTCTATCCTCTCCTCCCCGCTCTCCGCCTGTTTTTTCGTTACTGTCTGCTTTGCCATATCTGATGCAATAGTATAACAAATGTAATACGATTTTGCTAATAAATTTAGTTTTAAACATTGAAAAGAAGATGATGACAATTTGGTAAGGATGTGATTTATACCCGATAAATTTGTCATACCAATACTTCTCTTATGAAAAAGCTATGCATCCTGTTTTTCCTTGGTATCTGCCTGCACGGATCAGCGCAGATCGCGAAAGGCAGCTGGGTGGCAGGCGTGCAGACCACGCTCCTGAATGGTGATTTTTACAACACCTACCCCGCATTT
>DASVLZ010000169.1:0-3562 GCA_036384615.1 Sediminibacterium sp. | reverse complement strand
AAATGCTTCTGCAATCTGCATAGCGCCTACGGTTCCTGAACCATCGTCATCAGCGCCATAATAGATCACATTGCCTCTTTTGCCAAGATGGTCGTAGTGGCCGGTAACGAATACAAACTCATCTGCTTTATCTGTGCCGGGCAATACACCGATCACGTTGCTGCTCTGCAGCTCTTCGGGTTTTTTATCTGCACCCAGTACCAGTTCCGCTGTATAGTTGCCTTTATGAACCTCATTCCAGTCGGCAAAAGGCACTTTGGCAGTACGGCCTATCAGGGCTGAAGCTACTTCATCAGAAATGGTGGCGAAGAAGAATGTGGGATCAGATACCTGCAATGTCATCCTCCCGCTTTTCATCGGGGTGGCATTGGTGCGGGGAAATGCAGAAGAGATCAGCAACAGGCCTGCGGCTCCGTGATCCCTTGCAGCTGTCATTTTGCCCACTGTGGCATTGAATCCGCGGGCAGGGCGGCCTCCTGCTGCAGGAGCAGGTTGTGTGCCGCCATCGAGCACGATCACTACTTTGCCTTTTACGTCAAGTCCCTCATAATCTTCTTTATTGCCATACCCGGCAAATACTGAATTAGTAAAGGTCTTCCGGCCGTTGAACATACTGTTCACTGCAAACATATATTCCTTATCCCATCCAAAGGTCTTGCCATTCACACGCAGTACAGGATTGGTCATGGCATCAAAATATACCGGGAATGTTTGCTGGTAGCTGTCGCCATTACCGGGTTTCAGGCCCATTTTTTTGAATTGCTCTTCAATATAGGCGGCCGCTTTTTTCTGGCCGGGAAAACCGGTTTCGCGTCCTTCCATTTCAGGGCCTGCCAGTATCGTCAGTTTTTCCCTGAGCGCCTTCGGCGAGATCAGTTCCGCATATTTCAATTGCGGATCATCCTGCGCCATTGCCACAGATGCAGCAAAAGGCAGGCATAGCAAGAGTAGTTTTCTCATCATGTATGTTTTATTGAGGGGTTAACAGGGTATTTTTCCCACGCGCGTGGCATGCCTTCCTCCCTCGAAAGGCGTGTTCATAAATAACTCCACCATGCTCTGCGCTATATGGTAGGATACAAAACGTGCGGGAATGCAAATGATATTGGCATTATTATGCTGTCGCGTAACAGTAGCCACATCATTCTGCCAGCACAGCCCTGCGCGTATCTGCGGGTGTTTATTGGCGGTGATGGCCACCCCATTGGCGCTGCCACACAGCAGTATGCCGAATGCGGCCTCGCCTTTTTCCACGCTGCTGGCAACAGGATGCGCAAAATCAGGATAATCTACTGAATCGGGAGAATTGGTACCAAAATCCCTGACCTGGTACCCCAGGCCGGTGAGCCATTTTACCAGCCCGGTCTTATATTCAAAACCGGCATGGTCGCAGCCAATGGCAATAGGCAGTGAAGGATCAAAAACAAAGCTCATCGTAACATGCAATTGGGTGCCTAAGATAGCGGTTTGCGGCAAGAAGCAAGGCAAAAATGTATGAAAGGGCGAAGGAAATCGGCGTAGGCGTACAGATGCAACGCCTCAGCATCTTTTAATCCCATTCCTCATCTTCCTTCTCCTGCTCCCGCTTAAATACCCTTTTCGATACCAGGATGCTCAGCTCATAGAGGAGGAACAGTGGCACGAATACGATCATCTGGCTCATCCAGTCGGGGCTGGGGGTGATGAAGGCAGCTACGAGCAGTATCACCACTATGGCGTATTTACGGCTTCTTTTGAGGAAGGCAGGGGTGATCAGGCCTATCCTTGTAAGCAGCGAAGCCAATACCGGCAGCTCAAAAGCGAGGCCGCAGCCCAGGATGATATTGGTGAGGTTATCAATATAATCAGAAAAAGTAGGCAATGTGGTTATACCCGTCTGCGTACCGAGCTGGAAACCTGCCAGGAAATTGAATGTAAAGGGGCCCAGCAGGAAATACCCGAAAGCAGCTCCTGTAAAAAAGAAAAAGCTTACCCAGAAGATCACGTACCGGGTATTGCGCAGTTCTTTTTCCTTCAGTGCGGGTCTTACAAAGCGCCAGAATTCCCAGAAAATAAAAGGGAAGGCGGCAATAACACCCCCTACCAGCGCAATGGAGATACTGCCGAGGAACTGGCCACCGAAAGTATTTGTGATCAGGTTCACTTTTACCGGCGGCATACAAAGCGCATCACCCATATGCGCCCAGTGGCTGAAATCGCAGAGCGCCTTATAACTGATGAAATTGGGATTGATGGGTCCGCTGATGATATTGTCGAATATCCAGTCGCGGTAAATGAAGATCACAACGGCCATTACCAGGATGGCGATCACTGAACGGATGATATGCATCCTCAGTTCTTCGAGATGGTCGATAAAGGTCATCTCAGCCTTTTCCCCGCTCCTGCTTCTGTTAAGTAAAGCCATTCCGCTATGCTATATGAGCGGACAAAGGTAAGGGAATATCGAACAAGGAATAGCGAATGTCGAAGTAAAGGAAGAAGTCCAATCGGTATTCGATATTCCTTGTTCATCTGTTCGATATTCCTACCGGAGTATCTTCATCTTTACCATCTCGATCCTTTTATCGCTCACGTTCAGTATGTCGAAGCGGTAGTCGCCCACGATAATGGTTTCTTTCTGTTTGGGAATGGCCTGGTGCTCGGCTATGATGAAGCCGCTGAGGGTTTCTGCTTCGTTTTCGGGGAATTTGAGGCCGTATTTCTCATTCAGGTAATCCAGTTCTATGCGACCGCTGAGAATGTATTCATCCTCGGCCAGTTGTTTTTCTACCAGTTCCTCCACATCGTATTCGTCCTGTATATCGCCGAATATCTCTTCCAGCACATCTTCCATGGTAACGATGCCTGCCGTACCCCCGAACTCATCCACCACCCATGCAATGCTTTTGCGGTCGCGGGTAAACTTGCTGATCAGGTCGGTAGCGCTCATGCTTTCCGGAACAGCCATGATGGGGTGCAGGATCTCTTTGATGGAACCGGGCTTCCTGAACAGGTCCAGCTGGTGCACATACCCCTGTATGGAATCGATATTATCATCATACACGATCAGCTTGCTGAGCTGGGTAGTAATAAACTGCTGCTTCAGCTCTTCAATAGGTGTGCTGATATCAAGCCCTTCTATTTCGGTCCTGGGCACCAGGCATTGCCTGATCTTGACCATGGGCAGGCTCAATGCGTTTTCAAACAGTTCTTTATTAAGTTCCTGGTTATCATCATCCTGCTCTTTGGCCGTTTGCTGGAAAAAATGCTCCAGGTCAACTTTCGTGAAAACCTCGCTGCGGTCGCCCATGCGCACATTGAACAGGTATTTCAGGATCCACTGCGATATGTTCACGAAGAAATTGGTGATGGGGCGGAACAGTTTGTAGAAGAACTGCGCAACGGGCGCAAAAAAACCCAGCAAGGCATCGTTCTTGGCCCTGAAAATAGCTTTGGGCAGGAATTCTCCTACTATCAGCACTACAATAGAAGACAGGAGGGTATCGAATGCCAGCTTCAGGTATTCATTTTCCAGGTGCCAGGGGTTCCAGAGGGTGCGCTTCAGCAGGTCGTTGAACATCAG
>DASVLZ010000168.1:0-3610 GCA_036384615.1 Sediminibacterium sp. | reverse complement strand
TGGCAGATGCCATCCGCGCAGCGGAATTTGTACAATGCGATACAATAGTAGGCGTACACTACAATACTTTTGGCTTTATCGTGATCGACACCGATAAGGCCAAAGAAGCATTTGAAAAAGCAGGCAAAACACTGTTGCTGCCCGCCATCAATGAAACGATAAACATATTATAAGGAACAGCGATTATGGCAAGAATCATAGGAGTAGCCAACCAGAAAGGAGGCGTGGGCAAGACCACCACGGCCATCAACGTGGCAGCCAGCCTGGCAGTGCTCGAATTCAGGACACTGCTGGTGGATGCCGACCCGCAGGCCAACAGCACCACAGGCGTGGGCTTTGACCTGCATAACATTACCAGCAGCCTGTATGATTGCATGGTGAACAATACGCCTGCGGCGGATGTGATCCTGAAAAGCGATGTACCCAACCTGGATGTGATCCCCTCCCATATAGACCTGGTAGGCGCCGAAATTGAAATGATCAACTACCCCAACCGGGAAAATGTGCTGAAAGGAATACTGGATGTGGTGCGCGACAAATACGATTTCATCATCATCGACTGCTCACCGTCATTAGGCCTGATCACCGTGAACTCACTCGTGGCGGCCAACAGCGTGATCATACCCGTGCAGTGCGAATTTTTTGCACTGGAGGGACTGGGCAAGCTGCTCAACACGATCAAAATTGTACAGAACCGGCTCAACCCCGAGCTGCAGATCGAAGGCATACTGATGACCATGTACGATGGACGCCTGCGCCTCTGCAACCAGGTGGTAAGCGAGGTAAGGAGGCATTTTGATGATATGGTATTCGATACCATCGTGCACAGGAATACCCGTCTGAGCGAAGCGCCCAGCGTGGGCAAGCCCGTGATCCTGTATGATGCGGAAAGCAAGGGCTCCGTAAACTACCTCAACCTCGCCAAGGAAATATTGCAAAAGAACGGAATGACAAAAATGTCAAATGAAGAAAGAATCATTCAATAAGAGCGCTCACATGACTTCACCCAAACAAAATAAGGACCTCATAGGCAAAGGGCTCCGCTCCTTGCTGCAGAATATAGATTCCGACCTGAAGACAACAGAAGGCACTTTAAAAACGGAAGTGGCGGAACAGGCTACCCATTCGGCGCGCATCCCGCTGGCAGATATACAGGTGAACCCCAAACAGCCGCGGCGCGATTTTGATGAACAGGCATTGAATGAGCTGGCAGAATCCATCAGATTACATGATATCATCCAGCCCCTTACCGTTACCAAACTGTCTAACGGCAAGTACCAGCTGATAGCGGGCGAAAGACGTTTCCGCGCATCGAAGATAGCGGGACTGAAAGATGTGCCCGCCTATATACGGCAGGCCAACGACAAGCAACTGCTGGAACTCGCATTGCTGGAAAACCTGCAGCGCGAAGACCTCAATGCCATGGAAATTGCCCTTAGCTATAAACGCATGATGGAGGAACTGAGCTACACGCAGGAGCAGGTGGCGGAAAGAATGGGCAAGGAACGTACCACCGTTACCAATTACCTGCGCCTGCTGAAACTGCCTCCCGATATACAACTCGCCGTACGTACAGCTGCGCTGACCATGGGGCATGCAAGGGCATTGGTGAATATTGATACGGTCGATAAACAGTTATACGTTTTCAAAGAGATCCGTGACAAAGGACTGAGTGTGCGGCAGACAGAGGAACTCGTGCGCAGGATGTATAAAGAAGATAAAAGCAGCGCTGTTAAATCTTCCGTAAAGTCGGAATTACCGGCAGCCTACAAAAAAATTGAAGATAACTTAGCCTCACACTTCGCTACCAGGGTAAAGATGCAGCATAATAAAAAAGGTTACGGCAGCATCACCATCGAATACTACTCGCTCGATGAACTGAATAAGATACTGGAAGCGATGAATGTAACCGTGAGCTGATACATGCATGAAAAGATACCTGCTTTTATTTTTAGCGGCGATCATGGGCATACATGCTGCCACCGGCCAGGATGATAAGAAAGCTTTATCCCATACCAGCCTGTTCGATACGGCAAACCATTCTCTGAAAACAGGCAATGCAACAGGAACCCTTATGGCTTCACCTGCTGTTAAAAAAGACAGCACCCCAAAAAAACATGACCCGCGAATTGCCACCCGGCGCTCGCTGATATTGCCCGGGTGGGGACAGGCCTATAACAGGGAATACTGGAAGATACCTATCGTATATGGCATCATCGCCATTCCCACCACGCTGTTCTTTTATAATAACAGCTATTATAAAAAGACCAAGTTCGCCTTCGAAGCGCGTTTCAAGGAGCAGCAGGGAGATTCTTCTGATGTGCCTGCGATAGCGCCTGAACTGGCGGGACTCAGCATCAGCAGTTTGCAGAATTACCGGAACGCATTCCGCCGCGACAGGGATTATTCCATCCTCTGGTTCCTTGCGGCCTGGGCACTGCAGGTAGCCGATGCCACCGTATTCGCGCACCTCAAAAATTTTGACGTAAGCAACGACCTCAGCATGCAGCTAAGCCCCTCCTTCAACCCCTACACAAAAACGCCGGCGCTGAGCCTTACACTGAACCTCAGCGATGGTAAGAGGAAAGTGGTGGCGAGATAAGTGAAAAGTCAAATGTGAAAAGTCAAATGTGAAAACGTGAGTAGTGAGTGGCGGGTAGTTTCACTTTTGACTTTTCACATTTGACTTTTACTTAGTTTTGCCCCGCAACACAAAGCCACCACACATGAACATCGCGCTTATCGGGTATGGGAAAATGGGGAAGGCCATCGAGGGCATTGCCATAGAGAAAGGACATGAGATTGTGCTGAAAATAGACCTCGACAATGCCGCTTCCTTCACAAAGGAAAACCTGGCAAAGGCGGATGTTGCTATAGAGTTTACAGGTCCGCACAGCGCTTTCGATAATATCATGAAATGCCTGGAGTTCGGTGTTCCCGTAGTTTCGGGATCTACCGGGTGGCTGGGAAAATGGGATGCAGTAAAGCATGCCTGTGAAGTAAAGAACGGGGCCCTGGTATATGCCAGCAATTTCAGCATCGGCGTTAACCTGTTCTTTGAGCTGAATACCTGGCTCGCAAAACTCATGAGCAGGCATCCCTCCTACAATGTATCGATGGAGGAGATACATCACACACACAAAAAAGATGCGCCCAGCGGCACGGCCATCACATTAGCTGAACAGATATTGGCCGGCCTTCCTTCCAAAAAACAATGGGTAAACCATACCACCGATAATCCCTCTGAACTGGCTATCGTTTCAGAAAGGATCGATCCGGCACCGGGCACGCATAAGGTATTGTACAGCTCTCCTATCGATGACATCGAGATCATTCATACCGCCCATAACCGCACCGGATTCGCAGGCGGCGCTGTACTGGCAGCCGAATTCATCAAAGACAAAAAAGGTGTCTTTGGAATGAAGGATGTATTGGGACTGTAATGCCTCTGAAAGTATTCAGAGTTTGATGGCAAGGCCACCTTTGAACAGCAGGGCATTCGCATTATTACCGAACCCGGTATAGGCAGCGCCCAGTTCAAAGAACCCGAGTTTATACCCCGCTCCCACCTCATACAGGAAATGGCTTTTTTGCTGGTCGGGCAATGCAT
>DASVLZ010000167.1:0-2673 GCA_036384615.1 Sediminibacterium sp. | reverse complement strand
TTCCGGTTAGGATCAGGTCTCGCAAATGTACGGTTTTGAAGCCTAAACCCTACATTTGCAACACTCTGAAGATGGTTTTTGCCTTTGAAAAATAGGCCATTCCCGGCCGGTAACGGGTTAAAGAACTGTTAGTTTTCTTTGCCTTGATCCAAAGAACAACAAACTATTGAACGCATAAACAAGCATAGCATAACCGGCATGGAATACAATTTCAGGCAGATAGAAAAGAAATGGCAGGAACAATGGAAGGCTTCCGGGGCATATACGGTCAGCAATGACAGCCCCAGGCCAAAATTTTATGTACTGGATATGTTTCCTTATCCCAGCGGTGTAGGATTGCATGTGGGCCATCCGCTGGGTTATATCGCTTCAGATATCTATAGCCGTTTTAAACGCCTTAAGGGTTTCAATGTACTGCATCCCATGGGATATGATGCATTCGGCCTTCCCGCAGAACAGTATGCATTGGAACATGGTATCCATCCTGCAGTAAGTACAGCGCAGAACATCAGGAATTTCCGCGAGCAGCTGGATAATATCGGGTTCTGTTTTGACTGGAATAGAGAGGTGAAGACCTCCGATCCGCATTTTTATAAATGGACGCAATGGATATTCCTGCAGTTGTTTAACAGCTTCTATAACCGCCAGAGCCGCAAGGCAGAACCTGTACAGGTATTGGTGGAAGCATTTGAAAAGAACGGCAATGCAGCGCATGAATGTCCGGGGGATAGCACCCTCCATTTTAGTGCAGGTGAATGGAAGCAGTATACTGAAAAAGAGAAGCAGGATATATTAATGCTGTACCGCCTTTCTTATTGCGGTTACGGAGAAGTGAACTGGTGCGAGGCACTGGGTACTGTACTCGCCAACGATGAAGTGGTAAACGGTGTGAGTGAACGCGGCGGCTATCCTGTTGTTAAGAAGAAGCTCCGTCAATGGTATCTCCGCATTACCGAATATGCAGACCGTCTTCTCGATGGTTTACAAACCATCGAGTTCAGTGAGGCCATGACTGAAATGCAGACCAACTGGATAGGTAAATCCTATGGCGCAGAGATAGCGTTTCAGATTGTGTGCGGTCAAAAGGCAAATGTGAAAAGTGAAAGTGATCCCGGCGATGCAGCTTTCACTTTTACCCCTTCACCTTTGACCGTCTACACCACCCGTCCCGACACCATTTTCGGTGTAGACTTTATGGTAGTGGCGCCTGAACACGAGTTGATCGCAGGCATCACAAGCGATGAACAGCGTGAAGCGGTGGAAGCATATATCACGTATGTAAAAAGCCGAAGCGACCGTGAACGGCAGGCTGAAAAAAAGATCAGCGGCTGTTTTACCGGGGCATATGCAGTGAACCCTTTTAACGGAAGGCAGATACCTGTCTGGATATCTGAATATGTATTGGCGGGTTATGGAACCGGAGCCATCATGGCCGTTCCCTGTGGTGATGAGCGCGATTTCAGGTTTGCGCAGCATTTCAATATACCTGTTACCAATATCATTGGCGATGCATTCAATGGGCAAGAAGCCAATCCCACAAAAGATGCGGTATTGAGCAACAGCGATTTCCTGGATGGAATGGTGATGCGCGATGCCATTGGTATCGTAACCAGGAAACTGGAAGAGATGGGCATTGGCAAACGGAAAGTGAATTACAAGATGCGCGATGCCGCCTTTAGCCGGCAGCGTTATTGGGGTGAACCCTTTCCCATTCAATGGAAGAATGGTATTGCCGTGCCCCTGCCTGAAAATGAATTGCCATTGTTGTTGCCCGAGGTAGATAGCTACAGTCCCGGCCCGGAAGGAGAGGGCCCGCTGGCCAATATTCCTGCATGGGTGGAAAAAGAACTGGAAACGAATACCATGCCGGGCTATGCAGGCAGCAGCTGGTATTTTCTCCGTTATATGGACCCCCATAACAACCAGGAATTCTGCAGCCGCAAAGCCAGCGATTACTGGAACCAGGTTGACCTGTACATAGGCGGAACGGAACATGCCGTGGGGCATTTACTGTACAGCCGTATGTGGACAAAAGCATTGTACGACCTGGGCTATATAGGTTTTGATGAACCTTACCGCAAACTGCTGAACCAGGGAATGATCCAGGGCAGCAGTCGTTTGGTATACAGGATAAAAGGCACCAGCAAATTTGTTTCCCATAGCCTGATCGATGGCGAAGCGTTCAAAATGGAAGACCTTGATCCGATAAGGGTTGATGTGAATTTTGTTGACGGCGTTGAACTGGATATCGAAGCATTCAAACAATGGCGCAATGGTGAATACGCCAATGCGGAAATGATCCTTGATGAAGGAAAATATATCTGCGGATCGGAAGTGGAGAAAATGTCCAAGTCCAAATTCAATACTGTTAACCCGAATGAGCTGGTACAGAAATTTGGTGCTGATACCTTCCGCATGTATGAAATGTTTTTAGGACCGGTAGAGCAGAGCAAACCCTGGGATACCAAGGGCATTGAAGGCGTACACCGCTTTCTGAAAAAATTATGGCGGCTGTTCTTTGATGAAACCAAAGGAGGTGTCTGGACGAATGCAGACCCTGCAGCCGAAGAGTTGAAAGTGTTGCACAGGACCATTAAAAAAATCGAAGACGATACAGAACGGTACAGCTTTAATACAGCGGTAAGCACTTTCATGATCTGTGTAAACGAGCTC
>DASVLZ010000166.1:0-5238 GCA_036384615.1 Sediminibacterium sp. | reverse complement strand
CTGATAAGCCCGCCAAGATCGATCCTGCTTACTTCATTCATCGCCACGCGAATATCCTTTGCGAGTTTTTCCTTATCGAACTGCAGGCGCAGGTTGCGGATATCTTTTGCTGCCTTATCCAGGCCTTGTTGCGCACCACTGAGGCTCATATCCATATGCTGCAAAGACCTGTTTACTTCATCGGTAAGCTGTTTGCGGAAAGGAAGCGGGAAGGAGAGGCTGTCGCGGAGCAGGTACTCCATTTGTTTTTTGGCGGCCTGCATACCGGCAACTTGTTGCCGGGGCAGGCTGATCCGCTGCTGCTCCAGCGCTGCGGATGCTTTTTCCAGGGCAGCTGCCACCATCGGTGGTATGGAAGCAACAAAATCTTTGGAAACATCCTGGATCACTCCTACTTCTTCTTTGGCCGATGCTATGCTCTTGCGCATTTCCGTTTTCAACGGTTCCGATAAAAAGAATACGGGATTGAATAATGGGTTATCCACTTTCATAGCCATGGGTTCAATGGCTACAGTGGTTGTTTTGCCTGTTGTTTTTTCTGTTTGCCGGCGATGGTTACTGGCAGAAGGATTGAACCACGCCATACATCCGAGCATACCGGTTACCAGCAGCAGCGATAATAATTGTTTGCGGTAACTGAAAGCATTCTCCGGCTGCCCGATCATGCGTTTTACGCGTACCAGCAGTTCATTCTTTTTTCCGCCTGCTGCCATGGCAAATGCGGGGGCAGACTGCAGGCTGGCAATACGGAGCAGGGCCTGTGCATAATCAGAAGCACTGTACTGGAACTGCAGTACCCAGTCATCGCAGCAGTTTTCCCTTTCCTTGCGGATGCTCTTGCTGAGCAGTTGTGTGAAAGGATTGAAGAAAAGGCTGATCTCAACGATAGACAGGAATATGTTTACCAGGTAATCGTAGCGTTTTATATGCGCCAGCTCATGCAGTAATACGGCTTCCAGTTGTTCGGTGGTAAGGTGGTTGATACTGGCCAGCGGCACCAGTATCACAGGTTTCCAGAAACCGATGGTCAGTGGCGTAGTGATCTTTTCTGAAAGAAAAAGGGTAATATTTTTTTTGATGCCCAGTTGCGGAGCCACGCGCTGAACGAAAAGACGCCAGTCTACCGGTATCTTATGCAGCCCTTCTGTACGGATGGATTGTGTATAGCGGAAACTGCTGATCCATCTTGTGGCAAGCAGTATGATCAGCAGGAGATAGGCCACTGAAATATATGGCAGCGCCTGCTCGGCCCATACCATATACCTTATGATCTGCGAGGTAAATCCTCCATCGCCCGCCAATACCGCCTGCACACCCTGGTAACCCGTTGATGCGCTTTGTTTCAATGATTCCGAATACTGGATATAATAAAACTGGATGGTAACCACGAACCATACAAAACTGAGCAGTTGCAGCGCTACAGCCATCCTGTATTTTACAGAGGCCGACATCCTGAGCACATGATTCAGCAACGCGTACAACAGCCACAAAAGGCCTGCCTGCCACAAACTGTTGGCAATAGCAAAGCCTAATGATTGCAGGAACGAGGATTGGAACCAGGTTTGCATAAAGAGCTTATTGTTTTTTCAGGTTGTCCAGTAAACGCTGTATCTCTTCCAGCTCTTCCTTGTTGGGTGCATGGTTACCCAATGCCTGCATGACCAGTTGGGTAGAAGAGCCGCCAAACAGGGAACTGATCATTTTACCTACCAGTTGCTGCTGGGTATTCTCCCTGCTTACATTGGCGCGGTAAATATGTGTTTTGCTGCTGTCGTCACGCTTCACAATGCCTTTCTCAAACATGATCTGCATCAGCTTGAGGGTAGTGGTATACCCGGCATCTTTGTGCGCACTCAGTATTTCGTGTACTTCCCTTACGGTAGCATTGCCTTTGCTCCATAATACCTGCAATATCTCCAGCTCACTCTCCGTAGGTTTCAGATTCTTGACCGCCATTGGTACGATTTTATTCGTAAGCAATTTACGACCTGGTTCGTATAAAGGCAAATAAATGTTTGTTAAACGGCGGGATTACGTGATAAGTTGATTTTGAAATTTTGGAATTGGGAAATTGGGAAATTTCAAAATCAACTTATCAAACTACTTCCTTGTTACCCCTAAATAATATCGGTTCAAAGTAGTGAAGCGGAATTGATCGTTTTGTACAAAGGCTTTTTTGTATTCCCTGAATGCGCCTTTTTTGTCACGGAAGCCAATGATACAGGAATAAGTTTCCGGGCCCCTCCTAAGCTCGATCCGGGGCTCAATGCCGAAGTTGGGGATGTTTACCGAGTCGGTCACCCGCAGTTCTTTGTATTGCATGCGTAACACGTAGCGGAAACGCTGTTTGGTTTCATAAGCGTATACGGCAAATTTCCAGTCGTTCAGTTCATCCTTTACCGGTATGCTAAACGCCGCTGCCGGCGCTGTTTTTACTGCATTGCGGGTTGCGGGGATCGTATCATACGAAACCACCACCGTATCCTGTTTGGGAGCAGCAGGTTGTTCTGTATTGCGGCAAGCGGCAAGGAAAAGCAGGATGATACAGGCCTTTTTCATGATTTATGGGTTATTAAGGGGAAGATAAATCAAGGGGACGTTACGCGGTAAAAGAAATTTTGGCCCGGGGTAAACGCCGTTTCAAACAGCTACCGTGTATTATTATTTTTTGCCTTTATCTAAAAATTTTGCGTTCCGGTCCCGTAGGGACCACCGCTTTGTAGCATATAAATGCGCGTGATTTTTCATTGCTCCGGTAGGGGCAATCCCTGGTGCAGCACCCTACGGGGCTGCCACTACATTTCTGTTTTCGGGGGCTACAAAGCGGTGGTCCCTACGGGACCGGGGAGGAAATCCCGGGGGAACTCTTAGGCTTTCCCGGATACCCGGCTATGCATTAAAAAAATCCCGCCGGGCGGGCGGGATTAGAAAAAAAGTTGAAGATGTTTATCGTTTGATCTTGATCTTCACATCATTCTGTCCGTTGAAATAAGGTGCATATTTCTTTACCACATCAGCAGGCTGCTCTTTACCATTGATCTCGAGTTTGCCGTTCTTGTATTCAATGGTCAGTTTGTCTTCGGTGTCAAAACCATCCTTACGCACGGCTGATACCAGTGCACCAAAATCATCATCTGCAGTAGTAATCCCTGCTTCGAGAACTTCCCCGCTGGTTGTCGCATCAATGGCAAATACATCTTTCTTGATAGTATCATTATTCCCGATCCTGATCTCGCTGATCTCTTCCATCAGCGGGCCGCCTTTGCTGGTGGCGGTATCGGTCTTGTGTATCTGCGCCAGCGTGGGAGCGATCACCAATGACACGATCGACATCAGTTTGATCAATATATTCATAGACGGGCCGGAAGTGTCTTTGAAAGGATCACCTACGGTATCGCCCGTTACAGAAGCTTTATGGGGCTCTGATTTTTTATAGAAGGTCTCACCGTTGATCTCAACGCCTTTCTCGAATGATTTCTTGGCGTTATCCCATGCACCGCCGGCATTGTTCTGGAACATACCCATCAGCACACCGCTAACGGTAGCGCCTGCCAGGAAACCGCCCAATGCCTCAGGCCCTAACAGGAACCCGATGATCAGGGGAGAAACGATAGCTATGGCACCGGGCAGCATCATTTTTTTGATGGATGCATCTGTAGAGATGGCCACGCATTTATCGTACTCGGGTTTGCCGGTACCTTCCATAATGCCTGCAATGGTGCGGAACTGCCTGCGCACTTCCTCTACCATGGCCATGGCGGCCTGCCCCACGGCACGTATTGCCAATGAGGAGAAGATGAATGGTATCATGCCGCCCACGAACAATGAGGCCAGCACTTTCGCTTTGTATATATCAATACCGTGTATGCCTGCCACACCTACAAACGCAGCAAACAGTGCCAGCGCTGTTAATGCCGCGGAAGCAATGGCAAAGCCTTTGCCGGTAGCGGCAGTGGTGTTACCAACGGCATCCAGTACATCTGTTTTCTCACGTACATCTTTGGGCAGTTCGCTCATTTCGGCAATACCGCCTGCATTATCTGCAATAGGGCCGAATGCGTCTATTGCCAGCTGCATGGCTGTAGTAGCCATCATACCTGCGGCCGCAATGGCCACACCGTAAAGCCCCGCACATTCATAAGAGCCCCAGATACCGCCCGCCAGTACAATAATGGGCAGGAAAGTGGATTCCATACCTATAGCCAGGCCGCCGATCACATTAGTAGCATGGCCTGTGGACGATTGTTTGATGATAGAGTTCACCGGGCGTTTGCCCATAGCTGTATAGAACTCTGTGATGATGCTCATGAGCGTACCTACTACCAGCCCTACCACGATGGCGCCGAATACGCCGTTGCGTGTGAAGGTAAGTCCGCGGAGGCTCATGGTCTCCGGCAAAATATAGTAAACAAGGCCTGCACAGGCGGCTGCGGTAAGAATGATCGAACCCCAGTTACCCATGTTCAGGGCCCTTTGTACAGTGGCTGTGTTCACACCCGCAGATTCACTGATGCGTACAAACAGGGTACCTATAATCGAGAACAGGATACCCACACCCGCTATCAGCATCGGCAGCAGTATGGGGGCAAAGCCTCCGAAATTATCTACAGAAATGGTTTCCTGGCCCAGCACCATGGTTGCCAGCACGGTGGCTACATAAGAACCGAACAGGTCGGCTCCCATACCCGCCACATCACCCACATTATCGCCTACATTATCGGCAATGGTGGCAGGGTTGCGCGGATCATCTTCCGGTATGCCGGCTTCCACTTTACCTACCAGGTCGGCACCCACATCGGCAGCTTTGGTATAGATACCGCCGCCTACGCGTGCAAAAAGGGCAATGGATTCAGCACCGAGGGAGAAGCCCGTAAGTACTTCTATCGTTTTCATCATTTCGGCCGAATTGGCCGCTGCCACCGGCGCAAAAAGATGTTGTAATATCAGGTATACCGAGCCCAGTCCCAATACGGCAAGACCCGCAACACCCAATCCCATCACAGCGCCCCCTGTAAACGAAACTTTCAGGGCTTTGGCCAGGCTGGTCCTGGCGGCATTGGCAGTGCGTACATTGGCTTTGGTGGCAGCTTTCATGCCTATATAACCTGCAACGGCACTGCATACGGCGCCCAGTACAAAAGCAAAGGCAATGGACCAGTGAGAATGCGGATTGCTGTTGGCCATAATACCCAGCAGGAGGGCCACTATGATCACAAAATAACCGAGGATCTTCCATTC
>DASVLZ010000165.1:0-4044 GCA_036384615.1 Sediminibacterium sp. | reverse complement strand
CAATGGCTGCTGCCACCCTGCGCATCAAAGAAGTATCCCATGTGGCGGCCAGTGCAATTGCCTGCGGAAATGAAGTGGCCCCTCCCCGCACAAGGCCATGCAATGCTTCATCGAATGCGATGATGGGTATGCCCAGGCGTGTGTCTTCCACGAAATACCGTTGTATAGCGTTGATCTTTTTAGCCAGCGCCAATGCATCTTCCTGTGTGCGGTATTGCAGCAGTTGCGCGGCGGCGCCACTGCTCTGTGCACCTGCGCTTACCTGCAACCCGAAAATACCTGCGCGGTATTTAAGTGAATCCGCACCCAACTCGCCGGGGATCATGAATAGTTGCCAGAACTTTTCTTCCGGCGTCATTCGCTGCAGCAGATCTTTTACACGCTGCTGCACAGGCAATGCAGGGTTCCTGTATGCCGGCATCTGCGCACCGGCGTACAGGCAGCAGGCCATTCCTATACACAGGCATATATTTTTTATCTTACACATTTGCTTTGAGCTTATTGGCCAGTTGCTGTTTCACATGGTTCTCCCATTCGTTTTTCAGGATGCTCAGCACGATGCTGTCCCTCCGCACATCGCTGTTATACGTGGGCATATGGCTGCGCAGTACACCTTCTACTGTGCAGCCGATACTTTTCATCGCAGCAATGCTCCGCGCATTATTATTATCGGCCCTGAACTCCACGCGTTCCATACCCATGGTTTCAAATGCAAACTGCAGGAGCAGGTATTTGCAATGCCTGTTCAACCCCGTGCCCTGGAACTGTTTTCCGTACCAGGTGTACCCCAGCTGCAATGTTTTATAAGGAATTTGTATATCATAAAACCGCGTGCTTCCTGCGTATTTCTGCGTTCTTTTGTCGAACACAATAAATGGGTACTCACGTCCTGCTTTCTTTGCTTCCAATGCTATGTGGATATACTGCTTCAGGTTCTCTTCTCCCCCGGCCTGCAGTAATGAGTAACGCCAGATATCAGGTTCTTGCAGGGAAAAATCCAGCAGATTCGCGCAATCTTTTGTTTCCAAAGGGCGCAATAAAACGCAATCATCTTCCAGGATATAATCCTGCATCGTATCAAACAGGAACATGGTGTGTGGGTTTAAGTCCGCAAATTCAAGTAAACTTGCGAGTTATTTTTCAAACAGGCAAATAGACAGTAAAACATTATGTGCGGAATTGTAGGTTACACAGGCCCCAGGGAAGCGTATCCCGTTCTGATCAAGGGATTGAAAAGGCTTGAATACAGGGGATACGACAGCGCCGGCGTGGCGCTGCTGGCAAAAGAACACCTGAACGTTTACAAGAAAAAAGGAAAAGTGGCCGACCTGGAAGACAGCGTGATCGGCAAAGACCTTTCAGGGAATATCGGCATAGGGCATACGCGCTGGGCAACACATGGCGAGCCGAGCGACAGGAATGCACACCCTCATTATTCGCAAAGCGGTAAACTGGCGATGATCCATAATGGCATCATCGAAAATTATGCGCAGCTGAAACAGGACCTGCTCGCAAAAGGATACCAGTTCAAAAGTGATACGGATACGGAAGTACTGCTCAACTTCATTGAAGACATCCGCAGCAACAATAACTGCTCCCTCGAAGAAGCATTGCGTATTGCATTGAAAAGGATCGTGGGCGCCTATTGCATACTGCTGGTATCGGACGATGATCCCGAAACCATACTGGCTGCCCGCAAAGGCAGCCCGCTGGTGATCGGCATTGGCAAGGGAGAACATTTTTTAGCCAGCGATGCATCACCCATTATAGAGTATACGAAAGAAGTGGTGTATGTGAACGATTACCAGATAGCAGTGGTACGTCCCGATGAACTGATCCTGAAGAACCTCGGCAATGAAAGGCAGACACCTTTTATCACCAGGCTCGACCTGGAGCTGGCTGCCATTGAAAAAGGCGGCTATGAGCATTTCATGCTGAAGGAAATACATGAGCAGCCCGATACCATTTTCGACTGCCTGCGCGGAAGACTGCTTACGCAGAGCGGGCAGATCATGATGAGCGGTATCGAGAATAATATCAATGCATTTATACAGGCGCCCCGTATCATCATCGTTGCCTGCGGCACCAGCTGGCACGCGGGATTATTGGCCGAATACCTTATTGAAGAATTGTGCCGCATTCCCGTAGAAGTAGAGTATGCATCTGAATTCCGTTACCGCAACCCGGTGATCAACCAGGGCGATATCATCATTGCCATTTCTCAAAGCGGTGAAACGGCAGATACGCTGGTGGCCCTCGAAAGCGCAAAGGAAAAAGGGGCTTTCATCTTCGGCGTGGTAAATGCCGTGGGCAGCAGCATATCCCGGCTCAGCCATGCAGGCGCTTACACACACTCGGGACCTGAGATCGGTGTGGCCAGCACCAAGGCATTTACCGGGCAGCTGGCAGTGCTGATGATGATGGCACTGAAGATCGGTTATGCAAAAGGCACACTGAGCGAAACCCGTTACCTGCAGCTGATGAACGACCTGGCTTCCATACCGGAGAAAGTGAAAGAGATATTGCAGGATACTTCCTCCATTGAACGCATTGCCGAAAAATATAAAGATGCCACAGATTTTCTCTTCCTCGGCCGCGGATACAATTTCCCCGTAGCGCTGGAAGGCGCGCTCAAACTGAAAGAGATCTCTTATATACATGCGGAAGGGTATCCCGCCGCTGAAATGAAACACGGACCTATTGCCCTGGTAGACGAAAAACTGCCCGTCGTATTTGTAGCTACAAAAGATTCTTACTACGAAAAGATCGTTTCCAATGTGCAGGAGATCAAGGCCCGCAAAGGCAAAGTGATCGCTGTTGCCACAATGGGCGATGAGATCATTCCCGGCATGGCCGATGATGTGCTGTTTGTGCCTGATGCGGATGAAGTGGTCGCGCCCCTGCTGAGCGTGGTGCCGCTGCAACTGCTCAGCTATTATGCCGGGCTGGCCAAGGGCTACGATGTAGACAAACCACGCAACCTCGCAAAAAGCGTTACAGTGGAATAATACTGCGAATGGCTATTTCGCAATGAACATCATACAACACGTAATGAGCCAGAATATCATACACAGAACCCCGCTTGCCAGCCTCGGGTATGATTTTATCAAAGAGCCTTTCATCCCCAAAGGGAAAGACGAATATTACCTGCGCAATATCCAGATACGCAATGGCATCCATTACAGGAGGCTGAGCGCTTACGAAATAGAAGTGCTGGTGCGCAACGGCAATACCAGTGAGGACTGGAACAATATTCTTGTTTCGGATGCCTTCAATGCCGAACTGGTAAAGAACTGCAAGTTCTTCGGGCTGGTGCGTATAGGCAAGCTGGAACCATATTGCCTCAGTTTCAGCGATCTGAAACTGCCGGTGGGATTGTACAATTCCATTATCATCAGTTGCGATTTTGGCGATAACGTGGTTGTTGATAATGTAAACTATCTCTCTCATTATATAGTTGGAAGTGAAGTGATCATCACCAATGTAAATGAACTGGTGACCACCAACCATGCCAAATTCGGCAATGGCATCATCAAACAGGGTGAAGAAGAGGATGTGCGTATATGGGTGGAGCTTTGCAATGAGAATACAGGGCGGCGCATACTGCCTTATAATGGCATGCAGCCCGGCGATGCATTCCTGTGGAGCCGCTTCAGGGATGATGATACGCTGCAGGAAAAATTCCGCCAGCTTACAGAAAAGAAATTCGACGACCGCAGGGGCTATTACGGAAAGATCGGCGACAGAACGGTGATCAAGAACTGTAATATCATCAAAGATGTATGGGTGGGAAGCGATGCGTATATAAAAGGCGCCAACAAACTCAAAAACCTTACTATCAATTCCGGGGAAGAAGGCCGCACGCAGATAGGCGAAGGTTGTGAAATGGTCAACGGCATCATCGGCTTCGGCTGCCGTATATTTTATGGCGTGAAGGCTGTGCGTTTTATCATGGCATCACACTCACAACTGAAATATGGCGCCAGGCTTATCAACTCCTATCTGGGCAATAATGCCACTATCTCCTGCTGCGAGGTATTGAAT
>DASVLZ010000164.1:0-3076 GCA_036384615.1 Sediminibacterium sp. | reverse complement strand
AATCGTTAACGCTTTCCGTAATAAAATCCGCCGGGGCATGGCTGTAAGTAAAATTCTGCGATAGGGAAATGGATCTGCCCTTGTGCTTGCGGAAGCGATAAGAAAAAGAAGCGCTTTCGGTAATATTATCACTTCCCGACTCGTTACGATTCTGGTTATCGCCTTTACTGAGCGCACCCAGCAGGTTATTGTTTACAGTAACCGAAGAGCTGGATATCCTGTTATAATCGTTCCTGTTATAGTTGGCCCTGAAATTGAGATAGGTAAGGGTATCGGGACGCCAGTTGCCGCTGGCAGATAAAGTATGCCCATGGGTATTGTTTACCGACCGGCTGGCAGTATTGCTGATGATAACCGTATCTGAGAGAAACTGTTGCGTTTCGTTCTGTGAAAGCAGGTCGCTCATGTTATTCCTGTAGGAATATTGTCCTGAAAGCGACATTTTTTTGGAAGGGGTATAATTGAAATTGGTGGAAATATTCCGGTTGGTACTGGGTGTAATGCCCTGCCCGTATTGCGCGGAAAAATTAGAGGCGGAGCCTACCATATTCAATTGAAACGTATCCCGCATCACATTGATGTTGGCATTGAGGTTATAGCGTTCATCGGTTCCCAGGCCTCCCGATAATTTGCCGAACCATTTTCTTTTTATATGCTTCTTCATGGTAAGGTTGATCACCTTACCCACTTTACTCAGGTCGCCGTCATTGTTTTCAGCTATCTCATCTTTATCATCCGTCACCTGTACTTTATCGATCAGCGCGCTCGGCAGGTTCTTCGTGGCCATCTTAGTATCGTTGCCGAAAAAACTTTTTCCGTCTACCGTTATCTTGTTCACGCGCTTGCCGTTCATGAGCATATTGCCGTCCTGGTCAATCTGCATACCCGGTATTTTCCGGAACAGGTCTTCCACAACCGCGTTGGGCAGGGTTTTAAAAGATGCGGCATTAAACTCCACGGTATCCTTCCTGACCACTACGGGCGGACGCTCGGCAACAACGATCACTTCATCCAGCTGCTTCGCAGAATAATGCAGTTTGATATTACCCAGCTCCAGCTGGGCCGGTTTTCCCTGGCCGAAAGAGAACTCTTTCCGGAAGGGTTCATATCCCGAAAAACTCACCAGCAGCCGAAGAGGCTGGTTCATGGGCAGGTTGCCGATGTTGAACTCGCCGTTTTCATTGCTGAGCCGGTAAGTGATCAGTACCGTATCCTTTGCTTTAAATACACTGATGGTGCTTAACGACAACGGGTTTTTACCCGAACTGTCGGTGATCCTGCCGTTAACAGTACCATGCTGCGCATGCAATGAAGAAGAAAGCAGTAATAACAGGAAACATCCCGCAAAAGCCAGTCGGTTCATAAGCAGTAAAAGGGCTGGATAAGATTCGCCAGGATATCAGATTGGGGTGGATGCGTAAAGCTATGTTTTTTTCAGATACAGAGAAGTATATGCCCCGGGGTTTCGGCATAGAGACTCATGGAAACGGCGGGTATCTCGCTGTGCTGCTGATGCCGGTAATGCCGGAATAAACCAAGCACCACCATGGTTACGGCGATCATTATGGCAAACGATACAGCTGTATGGAACTTACGCATAGTGGTGCTGGTTGGGTTTCTTTAACTGTGTATAAGAGCCGGTAACCGGTAAAAGGTTGGAACCGGGGGCATATCATTTGTTTCCCCGATGGGGTTATGAGCGTATTTTTACCATATGCCTGCTGACAATGAACTGGTTGTACTGGAAAAAATGGACCCCCGCCAGCTGGCGGAGTATGTGAACGGGTTGATTGCAACGGATTTTCCCCGGCTGGTGCAGTTGCTGTACCGGCTGGATGTGAGCGAGGAAAAACTGAAAGCGGCGCTTGCTGCCCATACCGGTATCGATGCGGGCATACTCATTGCGCAACTGCTGGCAGAACGCATAGAACAAAGCCGGAAAACAAGACAGATGTTCCGGGCAGATGGAGATATTCCGGAGGAAGAGAAGTGGTGAGCTTTTCCCTAAATTCGCTCCTCAAATAGCATTATGAAGCTTGTTTCTTATCTCAATGAAGGCCGCGACCAGCTTGCATTCCTGGTGGATGGGCTGCTTTTCGATTGCGACCTGGTTCACCCGGATTTACCGAACAGCATGAATATGTTCCTGCATTACTGGGATGATATGTACCCTGTGGCACAGAAAGTACAGGATGCCATATTATCGGGCAGGATCAGCAGGGAAAAAGGGATTGCCATCGAAGGTGCTTCGTTGCTTGCTCCTGTGCCTTTTCCAACTTCCTGCAGGGATGGATATGCTTTTCGCCAGCATGTGGCTGCTGCAAGAAGGAACCGCAAAGTGGAGATGATACCCGAATTTGACCAGTACCCTATTTTTTATTTTACCAATCACCACAGTATACAGGGTCCGGGCAATATTACATGTATGCCGGATCATTTTGCCCGGCTGGATTTTGAACTGGAAGCCGCTATAGTTATTTGTAAGCAGGGAAGGAATATACCTGCCGAAGAAGCAGACCAGTATATCGGCGGCCTCATGATCATGAACGATATGAGCGCCCGTACCCTGCAGATGGAGGAGATGCTGCTTAACCTCGGCCCCGCCAAGGGTAAGGATTTTGCCACGGCAATAGGCCCCTGCCTCGTTACACTGGATGAACTGGCGCCATATGAAGTTCCCTGCAAAGAAGGCCATACCGGTAAAAACTGGAACCTCTCCATGAAATGCAGTGTAAATGGTATACAGGTAAGTGAAGGCAACCTGGCCGATATGGACTGGACCTTTGCCGAGATCATTGAACGCTGCGCATATGGAACAGATATTCATGCCGGTGATGTGATCGGCAGTGGCACCGTAGGTACCGGCTGTTTCCTCGAACTCAACGGTACCGGTAAACTCAATGATCCCAACTACCAGGAACAATGGCTGCAGGAAGGTGATGTAGTGGATATGGAGATAGCGGGCATCGGCACTCTGCACAATACCATTGTACGCGATCCGAGTAATTTTTCCATATTGGCAAGGAAGAAGAAATAAGGCGATACTGTTTTTTACAGGTACTGCTGCGATAAGAAC
>DASVLZ010000163.1:0-3176 GCA_036384615.1 Sediminibacterium sp. | reverse complement strand
AAATGGCCTGCGATGAATATACGAGCGAGAAACTCGAAAAATTCATTCCTGCCAGCCGTACCGGCAAAGAAGCCAAGATCGGCTATCTCTCTTTTATGAAGATGATGCAGGCAGCCTCCGATGAAAAAAATACCAGCATGCTGTCCGACCTCGAAGAGGAAATGGATAAAATGCGTTCTGCGCTGGATGCCAAAAGCAATCCGCCCGTGGATTACCGCAAGCAGATCGTACAGGATAACTACAGTAATTTTTCCGACAGGTTCTACGGCAATAACGATGTAATGGGCCCTGCCAGCAGCGCCAAGCATGGCACGCATGTATGCGGACTGATAGGTGCTGAAAGGAACAATGGCATAGGCATCAACGGCGTTGCGGACAATGTGCGCATCATGATGCTTCGCGTGGTGCCCGATGGCGATGAATACGATAAAGATATTGCGCTGGCCATACGCTATGCAGTGGATAATGGCGCCAGCGTGATCAATATGAGTTTCGGCAAATATTTTTCGCCGGAGAAGAGATGGGTAGACAGCGCCGTAAAATATGCAGAGCAGCATGATGTGCTGATCGTGCATGCTTCGGGCAATGAAAGCAATGACCTTGACAATAAAGAAGGCTATCCCAATCCCTGGCTGCGCCAGTGGAATACAAAAGCCACCAATTTTATTACGGTAGGCGCCAGCAGCGATCCCAAAATATCAGGCAGCCTTACTGCAAGGTTCAGCAATTATGGGAGGAACAATGTAGATGTATTTGCCCCGGGCGTGCGTATGTATTCCACCATACCCGGCACACATAACTACGGCAACCTGCAGGGCACGAGTATGGCGGCACCGGTGGTAACGGGACTGGCGGCAGTGATCAGGTCGTACTACCCCGGCCTTACCGCGCAGCAGGTAAAAAAAGTGATCGAGGAATCTGTGCTGAAGCCCGGCATGGATGTACCCAGCATTAAACCCGGTCCTGATGAAATGAGCTTTCCTTTTAACCAGCTCAGCAGAACAGGAGGCATCATCAATGCATTCCAGGCGGTAGAAGCTGCAGATACCACGAGGGCTACTGCACGGGAGCCGAAAACCACCAACCATAACACAGCACAAACCAGTAACCCATAATGCCCAGACCACAACCCGCCGATTTTCCCGAATATTACGGGAAGTATATTTCCAGAGTAGACGCCGATAACCTGCAGCAGGCTATTGATACATATGCGCAGGAACTCGACAAATTCTACAGCAGCCTGCCCGAAGCAAAAGCCCTGTACAGTTATGCGCCCGGCAAATGGACTTTGAAAGAAGTACTGCAGCATGTGATCGACACGGAGCGTGTAATGGCTTACCGGATGATGCGTTTTGCCAGGAAAGACAAGACACCCCTGCCCTCTTTTGACGAGAACAGCTTCACCGAAAACGCATTCGCCAACGAAAGAAGCTTCGATTCACTGAAAGAAGAATTCCTTGCCCTGCGTAAATCAACCGATCTATTCATCCGCTCATTGAACGATGAACAGCTCTCTTCCGCAGGCACCGCCAGCAACCTCCAGATCACCGCCAATTCCCTCGGCTACATCATCCTCGGCCACCTGCTGCACCACAGGGAGATTGTTTCGGAAAAATATTTGTGAAAAAGTGAAAAAGTGAAAAGTGAAAAAGTGAAAAGTGAAAAGTCAAAAGTGAAAGGGCCTTTATTTCACTTTTGACTTTTCACTTTTCACTTCAATACCGCACCATATCACACCACTCTTCATCGCAGAGCAGCTTTTGCAGTTTGGGGTCCTGCATAAGGGTCGTGTAATCCATGGGGTGGCCATTGACCCAGATGGTCCTGTATACAAGCCTGATGCCATGGCTGTAATCTACCCACCAGTTAATATGCCCTGTGTATAAAGGTTGTATGGGTTTGCCGTCCGGCTTATGCCATCCATAGATCGCTTCGCGGTCGGGCCTGCTGTCGCGGGTTACTTTGCCGGATAGCACCACATCTTTCTTGATACCTGCAATAAGGCCTTTTCTCCCCTTACGCTGCCCTTCTATGATAAGGTGATGCTGCCACATGGTAACGGAGCTGTCGCGGAAAGCATACATAGGCACCGGCGCCAGTTTTACCACGGCATGTTCATAAATATCATTCACCATTTTCCGTGTAGGAAGAAAGCAGTGAAAACTGTCTGCGATCACCTGCGCTGCCATAGGCGTGAGCGGTATCCTCGCCCAGTCATCATCCGTTCCCAATGAAAGGTAATCCGGCGACACATAATATACCGCGCGGGTGATCTGCCCGGTAATACTGTCGGTAAGGGAAACATGTATGGGTACAAATTTCCTGAGGAAAGAAGGGTAATTGCCCGAGAGCAGGAAGGCTTTTGCCAGTGAGTCCCTGGCCTTCCATTTCCAGTCGGCTACGGCCTGGTAAAAAAGTGTGGCCCCTGTTCGGGAAGTTTCCGTACCGCTGCGTTCCGGCCACTGCATTTTTTTATAACTGCTGCAGCCTGCCCATATGGTAGCTGTGAGCAACAGGTATACGATAACAGGTATTTTCCGCTGCCGGCTCATGTTATAATTCCTTTATCCTGATATTCCTGAACCAGGCTTCTCCCCCATGATCCTGGAGGGCAATATGTCCCTTCCTGGCGCGGCCATATCCTTCTGCATCTTTCCATTTTCCTGTGGCTTTATGCTGTTTCCATTCATCACTGTCAAAAGTGTATGCCGCTACTTTCTTCCCGTTCAGCCAGTGCTCCACATGTCCTTTATTAACGATGATCTCGGTGTGGTTCCACTCACCCGCAGGTTTGGTGGCATCGGCTAAAGGCGGGTCCATGGCATAGTTGGCCCCTGTTTTCTGCCAGTTTTCCAGCTTGCCCGGGTATCCTGTATCATCGATCAACTGGTATTCGGGACCGCTGAGATAAGAAGCGGAATATTCCTCCGTAACCAGGTACAGGATACCGCTGTTGGCTGCAGGAGCTATTTTCCAGTCGAGCGATAAAACAAAGTTTTCATATTCCTTCTCTGTGATCAGGTCCGCATGCCTGGTCTGCGGGTCTTTATTGCCTTTATTGGCGAGGATGCCATTGCCGGCCGTCCATGAGGTAGCAGGTTTGTTCTGGTAGGTACGCCATCCCTCCAATGTTTTACCATTGAACAGGCTTACCCATTGCTGTTGTGCAGATAACA